>JAUMBN010000164.1:0-7775 GCA_032119675.1 Solirubrobacteraceae bacterium
GGGATCGACGTCGTCGCCGAGGGAATCGAGAACGAGCGCCTGCGCGACCGGCTCGTCGACGCCGGGGTCGGCTTCGGCCAGGGATACCTGTTCGGGCGCCCCTCCCCCGCGGGCCAGGAGCCGATCACGCGGGACCCATCCGAACTCGGCGCCCCGCGGCCGGTAGGGGTGCACATGGAGAGGCTCGCGGGAGCCTTCTTCGACCAGTCGCCGGACATGGCCTGCGTCGGTAACGACGAGCAGCTGTTGCGGGTCAACGACAACTGGGAGCGCACGGTGGGCTGGACCCGCGAACAGATGCTCGCCCGGCCGCTGGTGGACTTCATTCACCCGGAAGACGTTCACGTGGCCACCGAGAAGCTCGAGACCCTTGCCGAAGGCCAACCCAGGACCTTCGAGGTACGCTTCGCGACGCCCGACGGCGGCTGGAAAATCCTCGACTGGAACGCCCGCCGCGACCCGGACACCGGCCTCAACCTGGCCACCGCCCGCGACGTCACCCGTGAACGCGAGGCCGAGATGGAACGCGACCGCCTGCGCCTGGTGATGGAGGTCCTCTCCGACCTCCAGGAGCGCTATATCGAGGAGGGGATCAGCCGGGAGTGGTGGAACGAGGCCCTCAGAGGCATCATCGATCTTTCCGGCAGCGAGTACGGGTTCATCGGGCGCGTCGAGCACGACGAGGACAACCACCCGTACCTCATCTCCTACGCGATCACGAACATCGCCTGGAACGACTGGTCTCGCGGCGTCTACGAGGAGTTCAAGGACGGAGGCCTCGAGTTCCGAAATCTCGAGACGCTGTTCGGGGTGACGCTCGCCACCGGGGAGATGGTGATCGCCAACGACGCTCCCCACGATCCGCGCAAGGGCGGCCTGCCCGAAGGCCACCCGGACCTCGACCGCTACGTCGGGATACCCCTAACCAACGAGAACGGGATCGTGGGCATGGCCGGGCTGGCCAACCGTCCCGGCGGCTACGACAAGGCGCTGATTGCCGACCTGGCGCCGATCTTCGCCTCGCTGAGCCAGATCATCAGCCGGGATATCGAGCGTCGGCGGGCACGCCAGATCGAGTTTGACGCCACCTCCACAAGCGCGGCGCTGGAAGCGATCCTCGAGAGCCAGGACATGCCTCACGTGATCGAGATCGTCGAGCACGCGGTCGGGGCTATCGAGCCGAAGGCCGGCGTCGAGCTGTTCGTCATCGGCGAAAGCCGGGAGAGGCTCACGCGCTTCGACGGCGCAGAGACCGAGAACGAGGGGGTTCTTCATCGTGAGGCCTGCCTCGCCCTGACCCGCGGGGAGCTGCACGTGACCAGGCCCGGAGACCCGCCCGACCAGCGCTGCGCACACGCCGACCCCGACGCCGTGACGATCTGCGTACCGGTCGACAACCCGGAGGAGGAGTTCGGTGTCCTGATAACCGAAGCCCATCCGGGTCCCGAAGAGGAGGGTGAGCTTCCGGCCGAGGCGGTCGGGCGGCTGGTCCAGGCCCTCGAGACCGTTACCCCGGCCATAGCTGAGGTGGCCAGGCGGGAAGACCTGGCCCACCGGGCGCTGACCGACTCGCTCACCGGGCTGGCCAACCGGCCCTCCTTCGTGCAGTCGGTTAACCGCTCGCTCGATTCGGCCGCAGCCGACGGCTCCTGCTTCGGGGTGATGATGCTCGACCTCGATGACTTCAAGGCCGTCAACGACACGCTCGGCCACCAGGCCGGCGACATGCTCCTGGAGGAGGCCGGCCATCGGATCAAGGGCGTCCTGCGCGACGAGGACACGGTGGCGCGACTCGGGGGCGACGAGTTCGGAGTGCTCGTGAGCGGGTGTGGTGCGGGCTCCGACCTGCTGGAACGCACCTGCGAGCGCGTCAGGGAGGTGATCGCCCGGATGCCGGTAGGGGAAGGGCTTAGCGTCACCGCCTCGGTTGGCGCGGTCGAGGTGATTGGTCCCGGCACCTCCTGGGACGAGATCTACCGGATCGCCGACCGTGAGCTCTACGCCTCCAAGAAGGGTGGCCGCGACCACGTGCACGTTGCCGCGGACCGCCTCGGCGCTCCCAGAGCTAGCGCCTGACCTTCCACCTGACGTTGGTGCCCTGCCGGCGGCGGCGCAGGAGGGTCGGGATCGTGATGATCACCGAGGGCAGCCCGACGATGAACCAGTAGACCATCGGGTACCAGGGAACGATCGGCAGCGCCGAGGTGACCGAGCGGTCGTAGTGGCGGTCGAGCAGGATGCCGACGGCCAGCTGGACGATCGCCGCGGTGAGGACGATCGCCACCCAGCCCCACGGGAGCGGCGTGAAGTCAACCGCCGAGACGGCGCGCGCCGCCTCGGCGAAGATCAGCACGGCGAAGAGCAGGAGCAGCAGGTGCCACCAGAGGAGCGAGATCGTCGCCTCGATGTAGACAGGCCAGTGGCGACGGTTGCGCCAGTGACGAAGCACTCCTGCGTGCTTCTTGAGCACCTCCACCAGGCCCCGGCCCCAGCGCATCCGCTGGCGCCAGAGCTCGGGGAGGGTCTGGGGTACGACCATCCCCAGTACCGCCCGCGGCTCGTAACGAACGTCATAGAAGCGCCGCTGAATCCGCCAGGTGAGCTCGATGTCCTCAGTGGCCATCGACGGGTCGAACGGGCCCACCTCGGCGATCACCGAGCGCCGGAAGGCGCTGATCACCCCGCTCATCGTGAGGATCCGGCCCCAGACGACCTGGGCGCGGCGCATGAGCGAGACGTTGGAGGCGTATTCGGCCACCTGTAGCTCGGTGAGGGTGTTCACCCGGTTGATCGGGCGCGGGTTGCCGGTCACTCCCCCGACCCGCGGCACGCGGACGAAGTGGGCGGCCATGAAGCGCAGCGCGAAGGGGTGGATGCGGGCGTCCGCATCTATCACCACCACGACCTCCCCTGTGGTTACCGCGAGCGCGTCGTTCATCGCCATCGCCTTGCCCTCGTTGACCTTCTTCTCCAGGAACCGCAGGCGGGGATCAAGGGGAAGCATCCCGGTGATGATCTCCGCGGTCCGGTCCGGGCTTCCGTCGTCGATGGCGATCACCTCGAGGTCGGGGTAATCGACCTCGCGCAAAGCCTCGAGGCAAGGCCCGATCGTCTTCTCCTCGCTGTAGGAGGGAACCAGCACGGTGATGCTCGGCAGCTCGTCGTCGGGAATTTCGTAGAACGCGTCGGAGTCGTGGTCTTCGCGGCTGACGGCGTAGCGCAGGGCGCTCGCCACCCACGCCGTCGACGAGAGGATCACGTAGAGCCCGACGAGGGCGAAGAGCGCGAAGTAGAGGTCCAGCCACATCTCAGTCGGCCACGATCCCGATTCGCTTGGTGCCGTCGACCACGTCGGCCGTGAGATGGCGCGCCGTAGAACCTCCGTCGGAGATCAAGACCTGCCGGCCAAGCGCATCGTGGTCGTAAGCCATCTTTCCCTCCGGGGCGCCGGACCGGCCGCCATAGCGGCGCTCGCGCCGATGGGCCAGCCCACGGTTCCAGGCGACCCAGGCGATGATCACCACGGCGGTGAGCAGGGCACAGGCGCCCCAGATGATCGCGCCGACGGCGAGCTGGTCGGACTGCTCGGCTATCGCCCTCCACCAGATCAGGCCGAAAATGACCCAGGCCGGGATCGCGGTCGCCGCGGTGCTCCAGCGACCGCGGCGGGAGGCCCCGGGAGGCAGGATCTGGCCGTGGCGGCGGCTGGGGAGGGGTCGCTCCGCTGTCGGCGTCCAACTACGGGAGCTCAGCTTCCGTGGGAGCTCGCCTTCGGCTTCTTGTTCAGGAGCGGACACCGGTCAAGCGTAGGCCTACGGGACTACGGGACCACTTCCGGCCCCGCGCCACGAGCTTGACAGTAATTCTCAGGTACCGCACATATTTACCTTTAACCCTTGGCGACTCCGAGGAGATTTGCGGATCGTGGCCCTGACCGGTCACGCCTCGATCGCCGCCTGCGGCGGCGGGGCGGCGACGCTCCCCCGGGTAACCCCGATCCCCGCCACCACGACCATCGCCACGGCGACCGCCTCGCGAAGGCTCAGCAGCTGGCCAAGGACCACCAGCCCGATCACCGCTGCCGCCGCCGGCTCGAGGCTCATCATCACGCTGAAGATCCGTGCCGGCATCCGCCTCAGCGCCTCGGTCTCCAGCACGTAGGGAATCGTCGAGCTCAGCACCGCTGCCGCCAGGCCGATCAGCAGCACGTGCAGGTCGAGCAGCCCCGAGCCCCCCTCCACCACGCCGGGCACGAGAACGATCAGCGTCGCAAAGACCATTCCCAGCCCGAGCCCGTCGAACCCCTCGAAGGCCGCCCCGGCGCGCTGGGCCAGGACGATGTAGAGCGCCCAGAAGAGCCCGGCCCCCGCGGCGAAGGCGACGCCGGCGAGCGGAACGCTCTCGGCCGCCCACGGCGCGGCCAGAAGCACGATCCCCGCCCCGGCCAGCGCCACCCAGAGGAAGTGGAGAGGCTTTCGGGAGAGCAGGGCGGCAAGGCCAATCGGGCCGATGAACTCGATCGTCACCGCGATCCCGAGGTCCAGCCGGTCGAGCGCCTCGTAGAACAGCAGGTTGGTGACCCCCAGCGTGACGCCGAAGCCGAAGCCGAGGAGAAGCTCCCGGCGGGTGCGGCCCCGCAGGCGCGGGCGACCAACGACCAGCAGCACCACCAGGCCCAGGGCCAGGCGCAGGAAGGTCGCGCCGCTCGGCCCGACCGACTCGAAGAGCTCGGTCGCCACGGCGGCCCCTAGCTGGATCGAGAGGATCGCGGTTACGACGATCGCCGGCGGCGGCAGGCGGTCGAGACCGCGCAGCCAGCCGGCCGTGTTGTCGGCCGCAGTCGCGGGCTTCGGCTGCTCGGTCACCGCGGCAGTATCGCGCCAATTCAGGTTGCGCCCGGGGCCTGCCACCCTGTTAGCTTTCCGTCGCTGTGCCGGGAATAAGCAGGAAGTTGCATCTGGTGGGGGCCGCGGCGGCGGTCATCGCCCTTGCCGTACCGGCGGCGGCGGCCGCCGACCGCAACTTCTCTCTGCGCTACTCCAACAACGTCAACGGCCAGATAACCACGGCCGCCAACACGATCATCCAGTGCCCGCTCGGCACCCCCGACCCCCTCGCCAACTCGGGGTGCGAAGGCGTGCGCGCCGGCACCAGCGCCCGCAACAACAACTCCTTCGACATGCAGTGGCTCGACGTCGACTCCGACCCGTCGACCTTCGACTCCTCGACCTCCACGCTCAGCCTGCCTAGCGGCTCGCGGGTACTCTTCGCCGGCCTCTACTGGACCGGCATCCAGAAGAAGGGCGAGGTCGTCAAGGGCGCCAACGGCTACGTCGGCGTGCCCCAGGCCGCTCCCGACGTGAACGCGGTCGGGACCGTGAAGCTGAAGGTGCCCGGTTCGTCCTCCTATTCGAGCGTCACCGCGTCCCAGGTCGACACAGGGGCGATCGCCAACGGCTCCGGGTACACCGCCTTCGCCGACGTGACCAGCGAGGTGGTGGGCGCACGTGGCGGCGACTACACGGTGGCCAACGTCCAGACCGCCACCGGCGGCAACGTCGCAGCCGGCTGGACGCTCGTTGTCGCCTACGCCGACGAGCAGGAGCCGCTGCGCAACCTGGCGGTCTTCGACGGACTGAAGGTGGTCAGCGGAAGCACCTTCGTGGATATCCCCCTCTCGGGCTTCAAGACGCCGACGAGCGGAACGGTGAACACGACCGTCGGCGTGGTCGCCGCCGAGGGGGACGCCGGCATTTCCGGCGACTACCTGACCCTCAACGAGAAGACGCTCGCCGACGCCGTACACCCGGCCAACAACACCGAGAACTCGACGATCGCCAACCGCGGGTCGCAGGTAACCACCAAGAACCCCGACTGGCGCAACCAGCTCGGCTACGACTCGAGCCTCTTCTCCGCCGACGGCTACCTGCCCAACGGCGCCACGACGGCAATGTTCCGGGCGAAGACCAGCGGCGACACCTACGCCCCGCAGGCGATCACCTTCGCCACCGAGCTCTTCTCGCCGCAGGTCGACCTGACCAAGACCGTCTCGTCCTCAAGCGCCAGGCCGAGCAACACCCTCACCTACACGATCACCGCGACCAACAACGGGTCGGCCAACGCCGACAGCGTGCAGCTCGCCGACGCGGTTCCGTCTGGCACCACGTACGTGCCCAGCTCGGTGAGCGTGACCTCCGGCACCGGGAATGCCTCCTACGACGCTACGACCAAGACGGTCACCGCGCGCCTGGGCAGTGGCTCCAGCGCTACCGACCCCGGGACGCTGGCCCCCGGCCAGTCGGTGACGATCCGGTTCCAGGCGACGATTGAAGACTCCCAGGAGCTGGGCAACGTAATCGAAAACACGGCCACGCTTGGGTTCGTCTCGCCGGACCTCGGCCTTCCCGTAAGCAAGGTGGCGAGCGCATCGACGACCATTGCGTACCCGGACCCAGGGATCACCAAGACGGTGACCGGCTCGTCGGGCACGCAATACACGTTCTCGCTTACCGTCACCAACCAAGGGACGACGAACACGACCGGCCCGGTGCAGGTTAACGACACGCTGGGGGTCAACGCATCATCGCTCGTCTCGGCGACCGGGACAGGGTGGTCATGCGCAGGGTCTGTGCCCAACATCAGCTGCAACCGGACCAGCCCGGGCGCCCTTGCCCCGGGCGCGTCCTGGGAACCCATCGTCGTGGTGGCCAACTACAACGCCGGGCAACCGGTGGACAATGGGGCGCAGATCGACGGAACAGTCGACGGCGGCCAGCCGAACTCCGCAGCGGCGCAACTGAACGACTATTCCAGTGCCGCGGCCGGGACGAGCCCCAGCGCCGTCCTCCGGCTGGACAAGGCGGCTCTGAGCGGAACCATCAGCGCCACAACGCTTGGCGGTTTCCGGCTGAATGTCCGCAACGCAGGCCCCTCCGCCGCAACCAACTCGGTGGTGACCGACACCCTCCCGGCCGGCCTGGAGTTTGTCTCGGCGAATCCCGGTCAGGGAAGCTGCTCGTCGGCCCCGGGCGCCAGCGGAACGACCATCGTCACCTGCAGCCTCGGCACGATCGGGGTGGGCAACGGGACGTCGATCGTCATCCGCGCCCGGCCCGCACTCTCGATCGCCGGGACCACCGTGACCAACACGGCCACGGCCACTTCCGACATCACCCCGTCGCCCATCACCGACACCGCCAATCTGACGATCAAGCCCATCGCCGACCTCTCCCTGGCCAAGAGCGCCACGGTCACGACCGCCGACCAGGGTGCCCCGATCGGCTACACGGTCACCTCGACCAACAACGGTCCGGGGACCGCCACGAACGTCCAGATCGTCGACCGGCTGCCGGCGGCCTTCAACGCTTCCACCTCGGTCTACTACGCCTCGTCCGGTGGCACCTGCAGCCTCGACGAGTCGGTCATCACGTGCATCTGGCCCGGTGCGACCACTTCGGGCACCGCCCGCACTCTCACCATCTCCGGCAACGCAAACGTCTCAGTTCCCACCGCCGACCGTCAGGCCCTCAATCAGGCCAACACGTTCTCCCTCACGGACGATCCGACCCCGGCCAACAACCGCGCGAGCGCGCTCGTGAAGATCATCCCCTCGGCCGACCTGATCGCCACCGCGAGCGGCCCGGGGACCATCGTCGCCGGCGGCGAGGCCGACCTCGATTTTTCCGTCTACAACGACGGTCCCTCCACCAGCACCGCAGTGGAGATGACGATCGACATCCCGGACGGCCTCAGGCCGGTATCGGTCCCGAGCGGCT
>JAUMBN010000165.1:0-6972 GCA_032119675.1 Solirubrobacteraceae bacterium
CCGTTGGCGGGCACCTGTGAGTGGCTGAAATTGTTCACCCAGCGACCGTACCGGGCGAGGGTTTGCCCGGTGGCGCGGCGAAAGCGCACGGGTGGCAAGCCTTGCCGACAGCGTGAAGGGATTCATGGGGCCCCGCCATGGGGACGCCAGGCAGGACCGGCTCTCGTACACGCCGGTCCTGCTCACGGTGTTCCTCAACATTCTCGTCCAGCTGGCGCTGCCGGATGAGGGCTACACGCGCGTAATCAGCTCGATCATCGCGGGCTTCACGCTGATGCTTGCGCTCTACGCCGCCGGCGTATCGGAACGGCACCTGAAGATCGTTGGGGTGATTGTCGTCCTCTCCGTCCTGGCCTCGATCGGAGGCACCGCCTCGCAGAGCAAGGTCGGAAGCATCCTCACCCCGACCGTCGGCTTCCTGCTGAGCATCGGCGCGCCGCTGGCCATCGCCCGGGACCTGATCCGCCAGCCCGAGGTCACGGCGCGAAGCGTGATCGGGGCGGCGACGATCTACCTGCTGATCGGCGTCTTCTTCGGGCAGGTCTACACGCTGATGGCCACGGCCGGCGACAACCCCTTCTTTGCGCAGGGGACCGACGGGACGATCGCCGAGCGCCTCTACTTCAGCTTCGTGACCATCACGACGGTCGGATACGGGGACTTCACCGCCGCGACCCAGTGGGGACGCGCCTTCGCCGCGGCCGAAGCGCTGATCGGCCAGCTCTACCTGGTGACGGTGATCTCGGTGCTGGTCGGGAACCTGGGCAAGAAGAACCGGGCGCTCGAGGCAACAGTCCGGCCCGGGGCAGACGCTCCGGCCACAGCCAGCCAGAGCCCGGGCGGCTCCTCGGGCGCCAGCGGCTCGCCCCCGACCGGCTCCTAGCCCGCCAGGTAACGGCCGAAACGCCCACTGCGGCAAAGCCGCGGGGCGTCACGGAAGCCCCGCAACCCTGTCCCAGAAGCAGGGTTTCAAGAGACGTGGCACCTATCCGGCGTACAGCCCTGCTCGCGTTGTGCCTGGCGGCCCTGCCGGCCGTCGCGAACGCCGCTGCCCCGACCGACGACGGGGCGACGCGCTGGTGGAAGTTCAGCGGCGGCTCGCTGGCCGAGCAGAACGGCCTGGCGGTCAGCCAGTACGGCACCCCGACCGCGGTGCAGCCCGCAGGCATCACGGGAGACCCGGGCGGCGCCGCGGGCTTCACCGGCAGCGTCGACGCGACGATTGCCTCGCAGCCGACCGCCGGCGGCTCCTACACCTGGGAGGCGTGGCTTCGGCCAACGGCCGGCGGCTACCAGCGCTACGTCATCTCCACCGGCTCAACCAACACCGGCTATCACCTCTTCATGGCGGCCAACAACACGATCGGGCTGGCCATGGGCACCGGCTCGAGCCAGGTCGCGGTCTCCAGCGCGCCGGTCTCGATCGGCAGGTGGCACCACGTGGTTGCCGCGGTCTCGCCCGGCCAGCTGAGACTGGTGGTGGACGGCAACGAGACGGTGCGCGCGATGGGGACGATGGCGCCCGGCGCCGGCGTGGTGAGAATCTCCCGCTGGGCGGGAAGCGCGACCCGGCGCTGGTACGGGGCGATCGACGAGCTCGCCTTCTACCCGCTGGCCCTCAGCACGGCCCGGGCGAAGGAGCGCTACGCGAGCGGGATCGGGGCGCCGGCACGCGCCTGGTTCGCCTCGCCGCCCGTAGTGACCGGTGGCACGGCCACCGTCGCGGTGGCCGCCGACGCCGACACGACGACGAGCTGCCGGGTCGACTCGGGCGCGTGGGCCGACTGCCCCGCCGGCGGATGGACGGCGACCGGGCTCCCCGACGGAGAGCATACGATCGCGGTCCGGGCGACCGACCGCTGGGGCCGCGTGCAGGAGTCGCCGGCCACCGCGAGCTTCCGGGTCGACGCGACGCCGCCGGAGACGCTCCTGATCGCCGCGACCGCTCCGGGCAGCGCCAGTGCCCGTGCGTTCAGCGAGCCGGGCGCGAGGATCGAGTGCCGCATCGGCTCCGGCGGCTGGGAGCCGTGCCCCGGCGGCGAGGTGCCGGTCGCGGCCCTGGCCGGCGGCAGCCACGAGATCGCCGCCCGGGCCACCGACGCGACCGGCAACGCCGACCCGTCGCCGCCCGCCCTGAAACTGAACGTCGACCGCTCCGAGGTCTTCAGCCCCGACCTCGTGCCCACCCTGCAGGCCCGCGCCTCCGGCGGGCGCGCCGTCAGCTGCCAGCTGGGCGGCGGCCAGTGGACGCCTTGCTCGAGCTTCACCGCCGCGCCCGGCCAGTTCGGGGCCGTCTTTGCCGCCAGGACGGCGGCGACCGCCGGGGACCTGGTGATCCAGCCGCCGGTCTCGCCGCTCGACCTCGGCGCGCTGCAGGTGGAGAACTTCGTGCCCGTCGGGCGCGCGACGAAGGTCAAGCGGGGGCCGCAGACGCGCCCGATCCTGCGCCTGATCCTCTCCCGAGCCGAGACGGTGGACTTCCAGGTAACCCGGCCTGGCAGCCCGAAGCCGGTTGCACGGTGGAGCTGGAGCCTGGCGGCCGGTGGAACCGGGCGCGAGCTGCCCGCAGGCGTCGCGGCCAGGTTCTCCCGCGGGCGCTTCCTGCTCAGCGCCTCGACCGCGGCCGGGGAGAAGGCTTCGGTCCTCTTCTACGGCTCGAGCCTCAGCGGCGGGCGGCGCGGGCGCCTGGGCGGGGAGACGATGCGCGGCAGCGGCGGCTCTGACCTGCTCCGCGCCGACGGCGGCTCGGACAGGATTTACACCGGCGCCGGCGACGACGTCATCTACGGCGGCACCGGGCCGGACAGGATCTACCCAGGCAGCGGCGACGATGCGGTCGATGCCGGCTCGGGGGACGACCTCGTGCGCGGCTCGACCGGCGACGACATCGTGACAGGCGGCTATGGGCTGGACCGCTTCTACGGGGAAGCGGGCAACGATTCGCTCGACGGCGGCTACGCCCGCGACTCGCTCTACGGCGGGCCCGGCGACGACGTGCTGCACGGGGGAAGCGGCACCGACCGCCTCGAGGGCGGGACCGGCGACGACTTCATCTTCCCCGACTCCAGCTCGGACATCATCGACGCCGGCGAGGGAGACGACGTGGTCTTCGCCAACACCGGCAGCGGTGGCGGCGAGATCGACTGCGGGCCCGGCCAGGACACCGTCTTCATAAACCGTGTCGGCCGGGACGCCAACGGGAAGTCGCTGCCCGGCGGTTACGGAAGCCGCCGCATGCTCGAGGACGGTTCGATCAAGGGCTGCGAGCGCGTGATCTGGGCAGACCCGCTCCCGGTCGACCCGCTCGTCGGGGAGAAGTTCATCGCTCCCGATGAGGGCGCAACGAAG
Organism: Solirubrobacteraceae bacterium; assembly: GCA_032119675.1. Classification (GTDB taxonomy): domain Bacteria; phylum Actinomycetota; class Thermoleophilia; order Solirubrobacterales; family Solirubrobacteraceae; genus F1-60-MAGs163. Next base: position 3,349 of record JAUMBN010000165.1, read on the forward strand.
ACCGGCACCGCCAAGAATGACAAGCTCCTGGGGGTCCACGGCCCCGACAAGCTCTACGGCGAGGGCGGCGACGACATCGTCTGGGCGGACATGCTCTCCGACCCCGGCGGCTTCGACTCGGTCGACTACCTCCACGGCGGCGCCGGGGACGACACCATCTACGGCGGCTACGGCACAACTTTCAGCTTCGGCGACGCCGGCAACGACTTCATCCAGGGCGGGGTCGGGAAGCGCAACGTGATCAAGGCCGGCGCCGGCAACGACGTCGTGCGGCTGCGCGGCGACAGTGAGGGGACCGCCTTCGTCAGCGGCGGCGCCGGGAACGATTCGATCATCGCCAGCACCAGCGGGAGGAATGTGATCCGCTGCGGCCCGGGCCGCGACCGCGTGCGGGCCGGTGAGGCCGACAGCGTCGCCCGCGACTGCGAACGCGTGAGCCGCAAGCCGCGGTAGGGTCGCCCGGTGCTGTCTCGAAAGCTGGTCCCGGTCGCTCCGCTGGTGGCGGTCCTTGCGTTGATGCTGTCGATTCCGGCTGCAGCGCAGTCGAGGGTGAACATTGCAACCCCGAGCCTCGTCCCGAGCTACTCGGAGTCGATAACCGACTTCACGGTGAAGTGTTCGGCTCCCGTCGAGTTGCGTGTCACCGCGGGCCAGGGAGCGAAGGTTTCCATCGACGGGCGCCCCTTCCGGGCGGGTAGCTTTGTCGAGACGGTCTCGCTGAGCCCCGGCCAGGGATTTCAGCTCCGCGTGCGCCGCGATGGCAAGGGCCGCTCCCAGTCCGTCCGCTGCCTTCCGGATGACTTCCCGCTTTGGAACACCGAAAAGAGGGGGCGCCCGCAGTCCCAGTGGTACATAACGGTCCCCAACTTCCGGCTGGCTCCGGCAAGGAAGCTGCCGGTTTTTGGTGAGCCTTACATAGTCGTCATCAACGCGGATGGCGTCCCGGTCTGGTGGTTCCGCGAGCCCGACGGATTCCCTGTTGACGCCAAGCTCGCGCCCGGCAATCGCGTTGCATGGACGATCTTCCGAGACGGGGAGCCGTATCGGTTCCGTCGCCTGGACGGTCGTGAAGTGCGGCGAGCCGGTTCCCTGTTGGCGAGCACCACCTTCCACGACCTTCAGCCGACCCGTGACGGTGGCTATCTCGCGATTGGCGAGAAGCGCCGGGACTGCCCCTCGGTGCCCTCGGAGTGCGTCGACCTGTCGGCGTGGGGCGGCCCATCATCGGCAATCGTCATCGACAACGTGATCGAGAAGATCGACCGTCGCGGAAGGCTGGTCTGGAGCTGGTCGACAAGGGGCAACATCGCGCCGTCAGAGGCGGGGCGCTGGGTCTCCCACCCAAGCATTGGGCTCCGCGAGTACGAAGACGGGCGCTGGGCTAACGACCTGTTTCACGTCAACTCCGTCGAGGAAGACGGGAGCGGAGCGATCATTTCGGTCCGTCACGCAGATGCTGTTTACAGGATCGCTGACCGGGGGCGACGGGTTGACTGGAAGCTTGGTGGTACGGCCACCTCCCGAAGCCTTTCTGTCAAGGGCAGTTCAGCGGGGGGCCTCACGTTCAGCGGGCAGCACGATGCCCGGCGCCTGGCTGATGGGACGGTCTCCCTCATGGACAACGGCAGCTTTGAGTGGCGTGGACCCCGGGCCCTTAGATTCCGACTCGCGGGACGGACGGCGACGCTCCTGGAGGAAGTAAGCGATGGCCGGCCCCCCTTCTCCGTCTGCTGTGGAAACGCCGAGCGGCTTCCGGGTGGCAATTGGGTTTCCGCTTGGGGCGGGGGTTCCTCCATCGTCTCAGAGAACACGCCGAGCGGCCGGCCGGTCTTGTCAATGACTTTTCCGGGCGGCCTGTTCCCTTATCGGGTCGACGCGGTGGAGCCGGGACGCCTGAAGGCCCGCGACCTGCGCTCCGGCATGGACGCCCAGTACCCGCGCTAGCGTCCGGTCAGACCGGGTAGCTGCGGACGCGCAGCGGCTGCGGGGGCAGCTGGCTGAGCGGGCGGGCGACGACCTGGTGGACTGAGAGGCGGCCCTTCTCGAAGCCCAGGGCGGCGCCGTAGTTGTGCAGGCGCCAGACCCGCTCGCGCTCGGGGCCGATCTCGGCGACGGCGGCGGGGATGTCGGCGTCGTGGTTTGCGGCCCAGCGTCGAAGCGTCTCGGCGTAGTGGGGGCGCAGCGACTCGTCGTCGAGGATCTCGAAGCCGGCTCCCTCCATCTCGCTGATCACGGAGCCGATCGTGTGCAGGAAGCCGTCGGGGAAGACGTACCGGATGGTGAAGCTGTTGGGGTCCATCGGCTGCGGCGCGGTGCGGACGATCCCGTGGTTGAGGAAGAGGCCGTCCGGCGCCAGCAGCCCGAGAACCTGCTCGAAGTAGAGCTTCAGGTTCTCCTCACCGACGTGCTCGAACATGCCGACGCTGGAGATCTTGTCGTAGGGGCCGTCGCCTATCTCACGGTAGTCCTGGATGCGCACCTCGCAGCGGTCGGCGACGCCGGCCTCCCGGATCCGCTCGCGCGCCAGCTCGGCCTGGGCCTCGGAGAGCGTCACGCCCACCGCCTGCACCCCGTAATGGTGGGCGGCGAAGATCATCAGCGAGCCCCAGCCGCAGCCGATGTCCAGCAGGCGGTCGCCCTCCTTCAGCTCGAGCTTGCGGCAGATCAGGTCGAGCTTGCGGGTCTGGGCCTGGTCGAGGGTGTCGTCGGGCGAGCCGAAGTAGGCGCAGGAGTAGACCATCGTCTCACCGAGCATCCGGCGGTAGAACTCGTTGGAGACGTCGTAGTGGTGGGTGATCGCCTCCTGGTCGCGGCGCAGGGAGTGGATGCCGCCCTTGAGCTGCGCCTCGCAGGAGGGGGGAGGCGGGTTCCTGCGCCGAAGCAGGCCCAGGCGGCGGGCAGCCCTGAAGGCCGGCACCGCGTCGGAACGCTCGATCGGCGCCGCGCGCCACTGCTCGGTGAGGTCGAGGGCGCGCTCGAGGTTGCCGTCGACCTCGTCGACCTCGAGCTCGCCGGCCACCCAGGCCCGGGAGATGCCGAGCTCCCCCGGTGCCCGCATCATCCGTACCAGCGCGTCGGGGGTGGTGAAGCGCAGGGTCGGCGCGGTCGGGTCGTTGTTGGTGGGGGGCAGGATGCTGCCGTCCCAGAACTCGAGCGCCACCGGGCGGCCCACCTCCGAGCGGGCGTCGAGGCGGCCGATCAGCTCGGCGAGGACGCCGGCTACTCCGCCGGGATCCTGCGAGGGGGCCTGGGGGCTGCGGGAAGCTGAGGTCGTGGCCATCGCGCAACCCTAACGGCCGCGGGCGGGCTAGAGCCAGCCGCCAATGGAGCGCCCCAGCAGGAGCGCGACGAACCCGAGCAGCAGGCTCCCGGCGAGGTTGAGCGCAGCCGCCTGCGGGCGCCCCTCGCGGGCCATCCCGTCGCTGTCGGCCATCCAGGCCGAGAAGGTGGTGTAGGAGCCCAGGGCGCCCCCGCCGGCGACGAGCAGCGCGTCGCCGCCCACCCCGGCGCCGAGCAGCAGGCCGAGCAGCAGCGAGCCGGAGAGGTTCACGGCGAAGGTCCCGAAGGGAAAGCGCGAGCCGGCGCGGGCGGCGACCCCGACGACGGTGAAGTGGCGCGCCAGCG
>JAUMBN010000166.1:0-2623 GCA_032119675.1 Solirubrobacteraceae bacterium
TCCCGAGCATCGGCCTTGGAGCGGTGGTGGGCATCTGGGCCTTCAGCCAGAACGGCCTGACCGACGACCGGGTGCCGCTCAACCTGCGAGGCAACGCGGGCACCGAGCTGGGCGTGGCGCTGCTGGTTCTCGTGGTGGTGCTGCTGTTGACCGGCGTGGTGGTCGCCTGGTTGCGGGACCGCAAGCCGTGGAGAGGCTCAACGCGCCGTGGCTGGGGCATCGTCCTGCTGGTCTGCGTCGCCCTCGTTCCGATCGCCGCCGCTGCGGTGCTGGCCACCTCCGAGCGCGGCTTCGGGGGCTCGGTCTCCAACGCGTGGACCGACCTCACCGACCCCAACGCCAAGGCCCCGAAGAACGATCCCGGGCGCCTGACCTCGGCCGGAAGCGTGCGCTCTCGCTACTGGCGTGACGCGATCGCCATCTTCAAGGCCCGGCCGGCCGTGGGGGTCGGCGCCGGCGGCTACGTGCACGCGCGGCTGCGGGTCCGCAAGGACGACCTCGACGTCCTCCACGCCCACGGCTTCCTGGTCCAGACCGCCGCCGACCTCGGCGCGGTGGGGCTGGCGGTCGCGCTCGCACTCCTGGCCGCATGGCTCGCCGCGGCGATACGAGCCACCGGGCGCTGGCGCGGGTCCAAGCCGCGTGAGTGGGGCGACGAGCGAATTGGCCTGATGGCACTGCTCTGCGTGGTCGTCGTCTTCGGCGTCCACTCCTTCATCGACTGGACCTGGTTCATCCCCGGCACCGCGGTACCGGCGCTCCTGGCCGCCGGGTGGCTTGCCTCGCGCGGCCCCGCGGCCGGGCTGCTGCCGGCGGAAGGCCGCTGGCGTGACCGGCTGCGGGCCGGCCTGCGCTCACCGTGGCGGGCAGCGGCGGCGGTGCTCGTCCTGGCGATCGCGCTCAGCGTGACCTGGGCGACCGTCCAGCCGCAGCGCGCGGTCAACAAGGACGAAGCCGCGATCGAGTACCTCTCCGAGAAGCAGCTGGTCAAGGCCCAGGAGGAGGCCCAGTCGGCCGTCGACACCAACCCGCTTGCCCTCGAGCCGCTCTTCACCCTCGCCACCGTCCAGGTGGCGAGCGGCAACCCGCCGGCCGCCCGGGCGACCCTCCAGCAGGCGGTGAAGCTCCAGCCCGCCGTCGCGGCGGCCTGGATCCGGCTGGCGCAGTTCGAGCTCAATACCGCCAAGGATCCGGCCGCCGCCACCGCCGCCCTGCAGCCGGCCCTCTTCCTCGACCCGAGGTCGGCCGAAGCGAAGGCGGCCTTCCTCCTCGCCCTCCGGGCCGAAGAGAAGGCGAAGAAGAAAAAGAACTGACCGCGGCGGCAGCGAGCGCGCGGGTCAGCGCGCGGCTGCGCGAAGGCGGCGCCTGAAGCCTGGCAGCCCGTCCCAGGCCTTCACCTCGCCCTCGGTAAAGCCGGCTCCGTGAAGCAGCGCGCTGAGCGTGCGTGCCGTGAAGAAGCGAAGGTGATCGGCCCGCGGGTCGAGCCGCTCCTCGAGCGGGCGCCCGCGCAGTGCCTCCAGCGCCACGGTCGGCCGCGCCTGGTTGGGCGTGGTCACCAGGAGCGCACCGCCCGGCCGCACCACGCGCCGCAGCTCGGCGGCCAGCCCGGCCACGTCGGCTACGTGCTCGAGCGTCTCCCCGCACCAGGCCAGGTCGAACGAGCCGTCGCCAAACGGCAGCGGGGCATCCTCCTCGAGGAGGACCGCAACGGCCCCGGGTGCAGCGACCCGGGCACGCTTCAGGGCGCCCTGGGCAACGTCGGCCATCGTCACCTGCGCCTCCGCGTCTACCAGGGCCGCCGCAAAGGAACCCTCGCCGCAGCCCAGGTCCAGCACCCGGTCGCCGGGCGAAACGAAGCTCAGCAGCCAGTCACGGCGTTCGGAGAACCGCTCGGGCATCGCCCCCTCGGGCACGGCGGCCCAGACCGCCTCGCGCCACTCCGACACGCGCTAGTAGGCGCCGCGGCGGCGGATTACGGCGGGGAAGGTCTGGAGGATGATCGAGAGGTCGAGCGAGAGCGACCAGCGCTCGATGTAGACGAAGTCCAGCCGCACCAGGTCGTCGAAGTCGAGGTTCGAGCGCCCGGAGACCTGCCAGAGTCCGGTCATGCCGGGCAGCACCAGGTAACGCTTGCGGTGCCAGTCCTCGAGCTGGTCGTAGTCACGCTGGGGCAGCGGCCGCGGCCCGACGATCGACATCTCGCCACGCAGCACGTTCCACAGTTGCGGCAGCTCGTCAAGCGAGAAGCGGCGCAGCAGCCGCCCGACCGGGGTGACGCGCGGGTCCCGCCGGATCTTGAAGAGCGCCCCGTCGGCCTCGTTGGCCGCCTCGAGCTCGTGCTGGACGCGGTCGGCGCCCTGGTACATCGTGCGGAACTTCAGGCAGGCGAACGGAATGCCGCCGATCCCCGGGCGCATCGACCGGTAGAAGACCGGGCCACGCGAGGTGAACTTGACCAGCGCGGCGATCAGGAGCATCAGCGGGCTGAGCACTACAAGCCCGAGGAACGCCCCGACGATGTCGAACGCCCGCTTTACCGCGTAGTCGAAGCCGTCGAAGACCGGCGCCTTTAGCTCGAAGAGGGGCACCGCCTGGCCCGCAACGAACTCCGCCCGGTGGACGA
>JAUMBN010000167.1:0-11553 GCA_032119675.1 Solirubrobacteraceae bacterium
CCATGGCCTGCGCAGGCTACAGGCGGAGAAAACCACGGGATCCGAGGCCTGCTGTTTAATCGGCGGCAATACAAGCGAACCAAAGGAGTTCCTGTGGAAGCCTCGTTGGCTGGAGTGGACGGTAAGAGGGGCTCGGCCTGGTGGGCGCCGATCGTCCTCGGGCTGATCGCCCTTGGCGTTGGCGTCTTCTTTGTTCTCAAGAACGATTCGACGCTCAAGACGGTAACCGTGATCCTCGGGATCTTCCTGCTGATCCAGGCGGTCGTCGAGATCCTCGTCGCGATCTTCGGCAAGGGCGAAGGGCGCGGCGTGCTGGCGCTGATCGCTGTGGTCACCGCGATCGCCGGCCTGCTTCTGGTCAAGAAGCCGTTCGAGACGCTCACCGTCCTGATCCTGATCGTCGGGATCGTGTTCATCGTTGCGGCAATCGCTCGCTTCGTTGAAGCGGTTTCCTCACCAGTGGGCCGGGGCGGAAACTTCCTGGTTTGCCTTCTCGACCTTGCCGCCGGCATCATCCTCCTCGCCTGGCCCGACCTGACGCTCACGGTGATCGCCGTGATCATCGGCATCGTGCTGATCGTCCGCGGGTTCCTGATGATCGTCTTCGGCTTCCAGATGAGGTCGGCCGAGAAGGAACTGGCGCAGGCCCTGTAAGGCTCAACCCCGGGTGACCTCCGCGGTCGCCCGGGGATAGTCGACCTCCGGGCCCAGGCAGCCCGCGAGGATGCCGCGTTCAGCGCCTCAGGAAGTTTCCTCGGCGGCCGGCTGACGGGGCTTGCCCGCGTCGAGCTTCCGGAAGTACCCGGTGCCCTCGATGCTGTCCTTGGGCAGGATCCGGCCCAGCCACCCGGGCAGCCACCAGTTCGCCTTACCGCACACCACCATCAGGGCGGGCACCAGCAGGCAGCGCACGATCGTCGCGTCTATCGCCACCGCAAAGGCCAGGCCGAGCCCGAACTGCTTGGTGGTCGGGTCGCTGGAAAGGACGAAGGCGGCGAAGACCGAGACCATGATCAGCGCCGCCGAGGTGATCACGCGGGCGCTGCGTGACAGCCCGCGGACCACGGCCGTCTCGTTGTCGGCTCCCTGCTGGTACTCCTCCTGGATGTGGGTCACGAGGAAGACCTCGTAATCCATCGACAGGCCGAAGAGGATCGCGAACATCATCAGCGGCACGAACGAGACGATCGGCACGTCCCCGCTGAGCCCGATCAGCTCTGTGCCCCAGCCCCACTGGAAGACGGCCACGAGCATCCCGTAGGAGGCAGCCACGCCGAGCAGGTTCATCGCCGCCGCCTGCACGGGAACCAGGACCGAGCGGAAGGCGATAAGGAGCAGCACGAAGCTCAGGGCGACCACGATCAGGATCGACTGGGGGAGTTTTCGCTGGATCTCGTCGGCGATGTCGATGTACGCCGCCGTCGCCCCGCCGACGTAGGCCTTCACGTCGGAGCTGCCCAGGGCGCTGGGTATCTCCTCGTTACGGATCCGGTCGACCAGCGCGACCGTGGCGTCGGCCGGCGGCGCCGACTTCGGGATCACCGAGAGCGTTGCCGCCGTCCCGTTGGCGTTGACCACCGGCGGGGCGACCGAGGCGACGTCCGGATCGGCCTCGATCTCCTTCGAGAGCTTGGCCAGGTCGGCCTGGTCGCTGCCCTTCCCGGGCAGCTCAGCCGCGACGATGATCGGCCCGTTGACCCCCTCGCCGAAGCCGTCGGCCACCAGGTTGTAGGCGCGGGTGGTGTCGGCCTTCGGCGGCCCGGCGGCGGTGTCGGGCTGGCCGAGCTCGAGCGAGAAGACCGGGATCGCGAAGGCGACCAGGATGGCGACGGCCGCGATCATCGGCGGCCACGGGCGCCTGGCCACGCCGCGCGCCCAGCGGGCCCAGCCGGAGTTGTCGTGATCGACCTCCTGGCTGGTCCGGCGGTGAAGCCAGGGGAGCCTCAGGGCGTCGACCTTCGGGCCGAGGACGGCGAGGATCGCCGGCAGGAGCGTCGTGGCGGCGAGGATCGCCACGATCACCGCGATCGAGGAGAGTACGCCCATCTGGGCGACGATCGGGATGCCGGCGATGGCCAGGGAGCAGAGAGCCAGTACGACGGTGCTGCCGGCAAAGAGAACCGCCGCCCCGGAGGTGGCAACCGAGCGCGCGATCGACTCGCGTATCTCCATGCCCTGCTCGAGCTGTTCCCGGTGGCGGGAGAGGATGAAGAGCGAGTAGTCGATCCCGACCCCGAGGCCGATCATCGACGCGAGCGCCGGCACCGCGGTCGGCACGCTGGTTACGTGCGAGAGAAGCGTGATGATGCTGATCGCCGAGCCGACGCCGAGGATCGCCGTGACGATCGGCAGCACCATCGAGACCGCCGAGCCGAAGGTCAGCAGCAGGATCACCAGCGCGACGGCGATCCCGATCGCCTCGCTCGTGTCGGTGGCCGGCGGCGTCGCCTTCTGGCCCAGCTGGCCACCGGCAGCCACCTCCAGTCCGGCTGCCTCAATCGGCTTCTCGATCCGGTCGACTATCCGCTCGGCCTCCTCGGCCGTGTAGTTGGTGATCGACTGCTTGAGGGTTACCGCGATGATCGCGGTCTTCCCGTCCTTGCTCAGCGCGCCTCCCCCGGCCACGTCGGTCGGCCCGGCCACCGATGTGACCTCGGGATCGGCCTTGCCGGCGGCGATGCCCTTGGCGATCGCCTCCTGGCTGGCCGGGGTCGTCAGGCTCTTGCCGCCGGTGGCGTGAATGACGACCGGGCTCGACCCGTTGCTCTGGGAGGGGAACCGCTCGTTGAGGAGGTCGGTGGCCTTCTGGCTGCCGGTTCCCGGCAGGGAGAGCGAGTCGGCCTCCTGGGAGCCCATGGCCCCTGCCCAGGCCCCGAGCCCGATAACCGCGGCGAGCCACAGGGCGATAACCGGCCACCGGAAGCGGGCGCAGAGGCGGCCCAGGTGGTAGAGCGGCGCGGTCACCGGTTCCTTCTACCAGCGCCGGCGGCAGCCCGCCGGGGGAAGCGGATCACGCCGGCTCGACCGAGCCGTCGGCGCCAAGGCGCACCGTCGTGCCGGAAACCGGTTCGCGCGCCAGCAGCGCCATGAAGTCGGGGTCGGTGCTCTTGCCGACGCCGCGGGCGCCGTCGTCGAAGATCGCGGTGACCGTCGCAACCGTCGGCGCGCCCTCGCGGTCGTAGACGATCGAGGCCGCCTCGGCGGTCGCCTCGCCCTCCCGGCCGTCGGCCATTTCGCGCACCGGCAGCTGCGAGACCGCATCGGCCCCGTCGAAGAAGGCAAGGGGGCCGTCCGGCTCGGATGAGCGCAGCACGGCGGCGCCGTGCTTGGTCATGTACCAGCCGACCGCGGTGCAGAGCCCGGTCTCGCCCGGGTTCTCCCGCAGCCGCTCGACCATTGAGGCCAGCGAGTGCGTGACGTAGTTGTTGCCGGGACCCCCGAAGAAGGTCAGCCCGCCGGTGACCGTCAGCTCGCGCGGGTCGGTCCACGGGTCGATGCCGAGCTCACGGCAGGCCATCTGGACGGCGCTGGGAAAGCAGGAGTAGATGTCGAGGTGCTCCACCTGGTCGATAGAGGTGCCGGCCGCCTCCAGCGTCCCCCGCGAGGTGATCCCGGCCGCCGCCGAGCGGTCGAGCCGCTCGCGAGAGGTCACGAACCAGTGGTCGGTGGCGTGGCCGAAGGCCAGCGGGTAGACGCGGCGACCTGCGGCGATCCCGGCCCGGTCGGCGAACTCCTGCGAGCAGAGGATCAGGGCCGCCGCCTGGTCGGTGGTGATGTTGGAGTTGAGGAGCTTGGTGTAGGGGAGGGTTACGAGCCGGTTGCCGGGGGAGGGGGTCGCGATCTCCCCGGCGCCGGGCGCGTCGGGAGCCCAGGAGAGCGGGTTGGCGCGGGCGACCGAGGCAAAGCGCTCCCAGAGCCGGCCCAGGCGCCCGCGATGCTCCTCGATCGACCCTCCCTGTTCCTTCCAGAGCCCGTATTCGAAGAGCGGGTAGATGACGACCGGGGCGATCATGTTGGCCGCGAACTCGGCGTCGGTGTGGGGGAGGCGGGCGTCCCCGATCACGACGTCCGGTTCCGCTCCCTCGTCCAGTGGAGGCCAGCCCTGCGGCTCTTCGCCGGCGGCCATCGCCTTCGCTGCGGTGGCCAGCGCCTCGGCCCCACAGATGAGCGCGCACTCGAGCTCGCCGTCCTGGACCCGGCGCCCGAGCTCGGTAGCCAGGCGGATGGGGCCGTCGCCGCCGAGCTCGGTGCGCAGCGTCAGCTTCGGCTCGACGCCGAGCCCGGCGGCCACGAGGGCGGCCGGGTTCGACCAGCGCCGGGAGGCGATGTCGACTACGCCGATCGCGTCGATGCCGCCCAGGACGGCTCCTTCGGCGCCGGTGTCTGCGGCGGCGGTGCGCGCCACCTGCACGCACATCGAGATCGGGTCGGGCGCGTCCTCGTGCCAGGTCGCCTCGGCGACCCCGCAGATCAGTGGCCGGCGCGGGTCGGCGCCCACCGTCTCAGCCTTCGTCCAGGAGCTTCTTCTTCTCGGCCTCGAACTCGGCCTCGCTCAGCGCGCCGCCGTCCCGCAGGGCTACCAGGCGCTCGAGCTTGTCCATCTTCTTGTCCTCGGTACGGACGGTCTTGTCGGCCTCGGCCCTGGCCTTGACGTCGGAAGCGGCGCTCGAGGCCTTCTCCTTCACCGAACGGCCGGCACCGGCGATCGCGGCTCCGGCGCCGCTGAACTTCGCCTTGATTCCGTCCCCTTCGAACCGGGCCTCGGGGAACTCGCCTGAAGACTGCTTCCACAGCCCCCAGGTGCCGAGCACGGTCAGGGCGATGAAGATGAGGATCGCCCACCAGTTGCGGGTAGCCGGGATCGGGCCCCAGAGCAGGAAGAGCAGGAGCAGAATGCCGGTGCTCAGGAATGCGACCTCGGGGCGCTCGTTGAACATCGGGGCCAGCCGGCGCCGGAACGAGACCGCGGCCTTGACATGGCTGCCGATGAAGCCGGCGATCGCGAAGATCACGCCGAGCACGATCGACTGGACCGCCAGGTCGCCCAGGAGCGAGCTGGTGATATTCCAGGCGCTGGTGGCCGCCGGCTTGATCGACGTGTCGGTGACCAGCGAGTTCACGATCTGCGACCCGGCCGAGTCGCGGATGACGATCACGGCGAGGCCCGCTATCACCAGGCCGCCGCCTACCTCCATGAGGACGCGCCCGCGCCGCCCGGAGGCAAGCCAGACCGCCAGCACGAAGAAGAGGATCGCGAGGACCGTCGAGATCAGCGCGACCGCCCTGAGCGCCTTGGCGAGGTTCTGGAGCTTCTCGAGCTCCTGGGACTTGACGATCGGCACGACCGCCGAGTCGGGCGGGAGCTTCTCGGAGATGCTCGCCGGCAGCCCGACCCTCTGGCTGATCCGCTGGAGGGCGGCGCCGAGGTCGAGCGTTACCTGCCCGTTCTGGGTGCTGATGGTCTCCCCGCCGCCGTCGAGGATGGTCACGATCTCCGAGTGGGCGAGATTCGTTGCGTCGCTGAGGATGCTCTCGATCGCGGGCTGGCCGAGGGCGGCGATCGCCGCCTTGTCGATCAGGTCGCGGGCTCCGGCCGCGGCCACGGGGGCGAGCGGCTTGAAATTGGTTGGCAGGACCTTCTCGATCTCGGCGGGAACGTCGACGTTGTCGTAGAGCTGGTCGACGAGGTAGGTGCCAAGCGCGGTCTGGACCTGCGGGTTGGCCAGGAGCTCGGCGCTGGTCTTGTTCCAGGTCGCGTTGTCGAGCGCCTGCTCGCGCGCCCAGACCGAGATCATCGAGACGATCGCCAGCAGCGTCCCGAGGACGACCAGGATGCGCACGCCGATCCGGCGGCCCTTGGAGCGCTCCCAGGGCGTGTCGCCCTGCGGGGTGGCCGCGGCCTCCATCTTCGTCGTCTTTTCCTCGCCGGGAGCGGCGCCCGGAGCGCCCGCCTTTCCGGTCTCCGGAAGCTTTTTGGTCTCTTCGTCGCCGCTGGCGTTCTCGTCAGGCATCGGTACAACCTTTCACAAACGGCCGCAGAACCGGGGAACGTGGTGTTTACTTCCTCGCCGTGAAGCCGATGGAGTTCCGATGACCTTCTACCCGCGCGACGGAGGCCCCGGAGTGAAGCGCTACGCCGGGTTTGCCATCCGCGTCGCCGTCCTGGGCGTCATCCAGGCCGCGGCCCTGTGGGGGATGTCGGCGATCATCCCCGGGGTTGACGTGCCGACGTTCAAGGCCGGGATCGCCGTCGTGGTCCTGCTGGCGCTCTTCAACGCGCTGCTCTGGCCGTTCATCACCAGGCTGATCCTGCCGCTCACGGTCCTCACCTTCGGGATCATCGGACTGATCGCCACGACCCTCGCGATCTGGCTGATTCTCGACCTCGTCGACGACACGGAGGCCACGCTATTCGGGGCCTTCCTGGCGGCGATCGTGATGAGCCTGGTTACCACCATCGTCGGGACACTCCTCGACGTCGACGGCGACGCCTACCACCTTCGAATCGTCCGCCGGCGGCTGGGAAGGGAGCGCCGGCAGAACAGCACCGAGGTCCCCGGCACGATCTTCTTCGAGATCGACGGGCTGGCCGAGCCGCTGCTGCGCGAGGCGATCGCCGCCGGCCACGTGCCGACGATCGAGCGCTGGCTCTCAGACAGGAGTCACCGCCTCGTGGGCTGGGAGTGCGACCTCTCCTCCCAGACCGGCGCCAGCCAGTCGGGCCTGCTGCTGGGCAGCAACGAGAACATGCCGGCCTTCCGCTGGTACGAGAAGGACACCGGGCGGCTGATGGTCTCCAACAGCATCGGCGACGCCGCCGAGATCGAGCGCCGCCACGCCACCGGCACCGGCCTGCTGGCCGTCGACGGCACGAGCCGCGGCAACCTGGTCTCTGGAGACGCCCCCCGCGCCTCGGCGACGATGAGCGTGGTCAAGGACCGCAGCCGCTCCCGCTCGGCCGAGTTCTACGCCTACTTCGCCGACTGGGCCGGGCTTATCCGCACGCTCACCCTCTGCTTCCACGACATCTTCCTGGAGAAGGTCGCCTACTGGAGGCAGAAGCGCTCCGGGGCCGAGCACGTCAACCGCGGGGGCATCTACCCGATCCTGCGCTGCACGATCACCGTGATCATGCGCGACCTCAACTCGGCGATCCTCCTGGCCGACATCGTCGAGGGGGTACCGGTCTCCTACGCGACCTACGTCGGCTACGACGAGGTCGCCCACCACTCGGGGATCCGCGAGCCCGACGCCTTTGCCGCCCTCAAGAGACTCGACCATGAGCTGCTGCGGCTCGAACGGGCATGCGCCCAGGCCCCGCGCCCGTACAACATCGTCGTCCTCTCCGACCACGGTCAGACCCAGGGGCGGCCGTTCCGCCAGCGCTGCGGGCAGACCCTCGAGGAGGTCGTAGAGGCGGCCTGCAGCGGAGAGGTGTCGGCACCGGTGGCGGTCGAGGAGTCCTGGGGCGTGCTCGGTGCCTGGCTGGCCGACCTGGGCTCCGACGAGGGCCCGGCCGGCCGCTTCGTCAAGCGGGCCACCCGGGACCGGATGGCCGACGACACCGTCGCCCTGGGTCCAAACCGCGAGCTGCTCGAGCAGAAGGCCGACCTCTCCGGCGAGAAGGGCGAAGAGCGCCCGGAGACGATCGTCCTGGCCTCCGGCTGCCTTGGCCTGATCTCGTTCCCCCGAGTGCCCGGACGGATGAGCGCCGAGCAGGTCGAGGAGCTCCACCCGGGGCTGCTGGCCACCCTCGCCGGCCATCCCTGCGTCGGCTGGGTGATGGTCAGGACCGAGGCCGACGGGGCGGTCGTCCTCGGGGGGCAGGGCAGCCGCCGGCTCAGCGATGACCACGTCGAGGGCGTCGACCCGCTCGACGGTTACGGCGAGAACGCCGCCGACCACCTGCGGCGCACAGACGGCTTCGGGCACTGCCCGGACATCCTCGTCAACGGCGCGTATGACCCCGAAACCGGCGAGGTCGCCCCCTTCGAGGAGTTCATGGGCTCCCACGGCGGCCTGGGGGGAACCCAGATGAGCCCGTTCGCCCTGGTCCCGAGCCAGTGGAGCGGTCCGGCCGGGCCGATCGTGGGCGCGGCCTCCATGCACCACCAGCTAAAGGCCTGGATGGAAGAGAGCGGGCTGGAGATCGCGGGCTCCGACCGCCGCCTCACGGCCGCCGGCGGGTAGCCTCGCCCCCGTGAGGGAAGGGGCCGAGGAGGCCGAGCGCGAGCGCCGGGCCCGCAACCACGCGATCGACGGGCTGCGCGGGATTGCGGCGCTGAGCGTCTTCGTCTTCCACGCCTGGCTCTACACGCTGCCGGTGGTAAGCGCGGCCGGCGCCGACCGCACCCCGGTCACCGACCTGATCCGCGAGCTGCGCCTGGGGCTCGTGCTCTTCTTCGTCCTCTCCGGGTTCCTCCTCTACCGTGCCTGGGCTTCGGCCGGACTGGGCCGCCGGCCCGGCCCGGACCGCGCCACCTACGCCATCCACCGCATCGGGCGGATCATCCCCGCCTACTGGCTGGCGATCGTCGGCAGCATCGCCCTGCTCTACCCGATAGCCGGCTCGCCCGGGGTGAGGCTGCCCCCGCCCGAGCTGCTGCCGCTCTTCTTCGTCTTCGCCCAGAACCTGAGTCCGCAGACGCTGCTCAAGCTCGATCCCCCGATGTGGACGCTCGCCGTCGAGGCCGCCTTCTACGTCCTGCTCCCGCTCTTCGGCTGGCTGGCGCTGCGCGGCCGGGCGACAAGCCGGGCGCAGCTCGTCGTGCCCGCCGCCCTGCTCCTGGTTGGCGTCGCGTTCAACGCCGGCCTCGTCGCCTTCGACCCCGACGACCTGCGCTGGTCGAAATCGCTGCCGGCGATGCTCCCCTACTTCGCCGTCGGCATGGGAGCGGCTGTGCTCGTGACCGGGCGCCGGCCCTCGGCCGGCCAGGCGCGGGCGCTCGCCGCCGGAGCGCTCGTACTGGTGGCGGTCAACGTCGCGCTGCAGGTGTCGGCCGGACGCGGCGCCGACATCGTCGACTTCCTGCGGGTGATCCGCGACCTGCCGGCCGCCCTGGGCTTCGCGATGCTGATCTGCCTGGCCGCGACCAGGGCACCCCGTTCGCTCGCCTGGAAGCCACTGGCCTGGTGCGGGCTTATCTCCTACGGCCTCTACCTCTGGCACGTGCCGGTGCTGCTGGTGCTGCGCGCGGCCGGGCTGCTGCCCCTGGACGTCCTCGGGGCGACGCTGGTGGGGCTCCCGGTTTCGCTGCTCGCCGGCTGGCTCAGCTTCCGCTTCGTGGAGGCGCCGGCGATCGCCTGGAGCCGGCGGACCGGCCTGTGGGGCGCGAACGTCAGCGGCAGCGCTCGAGGAAGCGGCTGAAGAGCCCGCGGCCGGCAGCACATCGACCCCGAGCCAGCCAAACTCGCGCTCCGGAGCCCTGGCCACGGCGCCGCCCATCGCCGCGGCCAGAAGCTGGGCGCCGAGGCAGACGCCGAAGACGGGCCTCCCGGCGGCCGTCCATTCCTTCAGGAACTCGATCTCGCGGGTGAGATACGGGTAGAGGTGCTGCTCGTCGACGTTCTGGTCGCCGCCCATTACCAGCAGGCCCGAGGCGTCTTCAGGGGGCAGGGGCGGCTCCGGGTCCTGCGCCGGGTGCCACTCCCTGATCGAGTCGCCGCGCTCGAGCGCCGCCTCCTCGAATACCCCGGCGTTCCCGCCCTCCGGGTGGCAGATCGCGATGATCTCAGGCAACGGCCACGCTCCGGGGCTGGTTTCGGGTGCCGAGGAAGCCGATGAACGCCCCCGCCAGGCAGACGACGGCCGCCGCGAAGAAGGCCGCCTGGTAGTTGCCCCCGCCGCCGGTCGAGGCGATCAGTCCGGCAAAGGGTGCCCCGACCGCCACGCCGATGTCGAAGAACGAGGTGAACCATCCCATCGCCGTGGCCCGCGCCGCAGGGTCGGTCGCGTTGACGACGAGCAGGGCCAGCGAAGGGAAGATCAGGGCGATTCCCGTCCCGGCGAGCACCGCCCCCACCATCACCATCGGGAGGCTGCCGGCGAGGCCGATCGTCGCGATCCCGGCCGCCTGCGCGATACCCCCGGCGAGGGCCGAGCGCCGGGCTCCCCAGCGGTCCGGGAGCCAGCCGAAGAGCAGCCGCGAGACAACGACGGTCGCGGTGAAGACGGTGAACGCCGCGGCTCCGTGGCCGATCCCCTCGCCGTCGAGCAGCAGGACGATGAAGCCGGCGAGCGTCCCGAAGCCAACGTTGGCGAACAGGAGGGCGATTCCCGGGCGAACCGCGGAGGTGGGGAGCCAGCTCCGGCGCCGACCGGCCGGCGAGGTCACCGGTTCGTCGGTAGGCCCGTCGGGGAGGGGCGCACCCATCTCGGCGCTCGCGACCTCCTCCGGCACTGACGGGGAGCTGGAGCGGCGGACGGTGGAGGGAATCCGCGAGGCGACCAGCAGGCCGACCAGTGGGGCGGCGGTGGCGAAGGCCCAGACCCAGTCGTACCCGGCGACGCTGTAGAGCGCCTGGCCGACAACCGTGCCGATGGCGATCCCGCCCCAGACGGAGATCCCGAAGATCCCGATCACCTGGCCGCGGCGCTCCTCGGGGGTGAGGTCGACGATCCAGGAGACACCGGCGGTGAAGATCCAGCCGTCGCCGAAGCCGACCACCAGCCGGGCGAAGACCAGGCCCGGAACGCCGAGCGGAAGGAAGAGCATCGCGCCGCCGGCCGAGGCCGTCAGGAGCCCGATGATGAGTACGCGCCGGCGCGAGGTGGCGTCTGCGAGCCGGCCGCCGAAGGGCCGGCCGATGGCCGCGGTGATCGCGAAGGCGCCGACAACCACGCCGACGGCGACGTCGCCGGCGCCTATCGGCCCCTTTACGTACAGGGGCAGGACCGGGAGTACCGATCCGATGGCCATGAAGCTGAATAGGACGGCGAGGGGGATCGAGGCGATCGCGAGAATGCCCGCCGGCGACCCGCCGGAGTCGGTAGCGGTCGCCGCCGGCCCGCTGGCGCCTGAGTCGTCCATCGGCGGCCAGCGTATCGCCCGGGCACGGGCTCCCGGACCCCGCTACACTTGGGTTTCGACTCGCCCGGGGCGGGTCGTTTTTCTGCCCCGGACGATTTTTTGTTCACCATCCGATCGGAGTCAGGCCGTGGCCCGCGGAGACGTACGCGTCGCGATCACCCTCGAATGCGAGGACTGCAAGCGCCGCAACTACCAGACCAACAAGAGCAAGCGCAACAGCCCCGACCGAATAACGCTGCGCAAGTACTGCCGCTGGTGTCGAACTCATACCAGCCACAAAGAGACCCGCTGAGGCGGCGGTGGCCCGCAACCGCAAGAGAGCCAAGCAGCGTAAGGCCAAGCGCCAGCAGGACGCTGGCGGCCAGGGCGCCGCTGGAGGCGGCACCCACCACGAGGACGTCCCCGGCGCGCTCGAGCACGCCTCCGGTGAGGTCGAGGAGTTTGACGCCGCACTTGTCTCCGGCGCCGATGGCAAGACCGCCGACGAAGGCGCCGCGCCCGAGGAGGATGTTTCGGTCACCAA
>JAUMBN010000168.1:0-2131 GCA_032119675.1 Solirubrobacteraceae bacterium
GCCCCGCGACCAGCACCGTTCCGAGCCGCCCGGAGCGCCGGCCCGCCTTCTGCGCCGGTGCCCGGGTGGTCCTGTCTGCGGCGGGCGCCGGCGCGACGCGCGTCTTCTCGTCGGTGGGCGGTGCTGACGGTGCCCCGGCGTTCCGGGCCGCCGGCGCTGCGGCCGGCGCGGCGAGCGCCTCCCAGGCCTCGCGCGCCAGCTCGCCGGCGCTCTGCTGGCGGTCGCCGGGATCCTTGGCCAGGGCCCGCTCGATCGCGGCGTCCATCGCCGGGGAGACCGGGGCCCTGGAGCTCGCCTTTGGGGGAGCGTCTGAGAGGTGGGCCGCGATCACCGCGGCGTCATTACTTCGGGAAAATGGCACATCGCCGGTCAGCATCCGGTAGAGGACGCAGCCGAGGGAGTAGGTGTCGGCGGCGCCGGTGGCCGGCTCGTCGCGGAGGGCCTCCGGCGCGACGTAGGCCAGCGTCCCGAACCAGGCACCGGTCTTCGTGTGGCCCTCGGTGTCGAGGTGCTTGACCAGTCCGAAGTCGGTCAGGGCGGCCTGCTCGTCGGGGCCGTTGCCGCTGAGAAGGATGTTCGACGGGGTCACGTCGCGGTGGATCAGCCCGGCCCGGTGGGCGGCATCGAGCGCCCCGCCCACCTGCTCGCAGATGCGAACCGCGCGTTCGGGGTCGAGGGGCGCCTGCTCGCGCAGGACGGTCCGCAGGTCGACCCCGTCGACGAACCTCATGACGATGTAGAGGACTCCGTCCTGCTCGCCGGCGTCGTAGACGTCGACGATGTTCGGGTGGTGGACCGAGGCCGCCAGCCGGGCCTCGCGCACGAACCGCTCGCGGAACTCCGGATCCCCGGCCAGCGCCGGGGCGATCACCTTGACGGCAACGCGGCGGCCGAGGGCGATCTGGGTCGCCTCCCAGACCACGCCCATTCCCCCGGAGGCCGCCTCCCGTTCAAGGCGGCAGCCGCCGAGGACGTCGCCGGCCCGTGGCGCGCGAGGCGCGCTCATCGCTGTGGCGTTGGGGGTCGCATCACCGGCCTGACGAGACGATAGGACCCGGTTCGCCGGTCGGCGCCGGTTGGCTCCGATCCGTACCCTCAATGAGGATGATGAAGCCCACGAGAACGGCGCTCGGCTCATGGTCGGGGGGACGGTTCATGCACTACGGCGAGCCGCTCGATGAAGAGCGGCTGGCGGCGCTGCTGCGGCCGGGCAACGGGGTGGACACCCTGATCACCGCCGATGCCTATGGGGCTGGGGATGCCGACTCCCTCGTCGGCCTTGCCCTGGAAGGACTCGACCGCGCTTCGTACTGCCTGGTCGGCGCGGTGGGGCACGACTTCTACGAGGGAGAGCGCCAGGGAGCAAAGGGATACCCGCGTTTCACCGACCCCGCCCTTCGTGAAGCAGGCGACTACGCCGGCTACCTGCGGATGGCCACCGAGAAGAGCCTCGAGCGCTGCGGGGTGGATTCGTTTGACCTTCTGCTTCTCCACAATCCCGACCGCACCGGCTACACGAGCGAGGTCGTCTGGGACGCCATGGCCACCCTGCGCGAGGAGGGGCTGGCCGGTGCGATCGGGGTCGCTCCTGGCCCGGCCAACGGATTCAGCCTGGATGTCATCGACTGCTTCGAGCGATTCGGCGACCGGATCGACAACGCGATGATCATCCTCAACCCCTTCGAGCCATGGCCCGGGAGGCTGGTACTGCCCGCCGCATCGAGGTACGGCGTCGACCTGATTGCCCGGGTTGTCGACTACGGAGGAGTCTTTCACGGCGACGTGGCGCCCGGCCATGAGTTCGCCGACTTCGACCACCGTCGCCACCGGCCCGGTAACTGGGTCGAGGAGGGTAGGGCCCGGCTTGAGACTCTGATGCCGATAGTCGAACGCCACGGCCTGACGCCACTCCAGCTCGCCTGCCAGTGGACGCTCGCCCAGGAGGCGGTGAGCTGCGTGGCGCCGACCCTGATCCAGGAGGCAGGGGAGGGAACCAGGGCGGTAGAGGAGAAGCGCGCCGAGCTCGCCTCGCTCCCGGCCGGGAACCTGCTCACGACGGAGGAGATCGAGGAGATCGATCGCATCGGCGACAACACCGGCTGCATGGCCCTGAAGGGCGGTGTGCCCGACT
>JAUMBN010000169.1:0-8003 GCA_032119675.1 Solirubrobacteraceae bacterium
GGAGCTTCTTCGAGTGCTTGTAGGCGCAGTGCTCGCTCCACAGCAGCGAGTACATGGCCAGCTCCACCTGGTTGGGCGGGGCGCCCTGCTTCTCGCAGACCAGCTCGTACTCCTCCGCGGTCAGGCCAAGGGCGATCGCGTCCTCGAGCGTCGGCAGCTCCTCAGGCATACGCGCCTTCCACCGCGGCCCGCATCGACTCGAAGATCCGCAGCCCGTCGGTCGAGCCGGTCAGGGCGTCGACGGCGTGCTCGGGGTGGGGCATCAGGCCGAAGACGTTGCCGGCCTCGTTGCGCACGCCGGCAATGTCGCGTAGCGAACCGTTGAAGTTCTCGGCCGGGTCGTAACGCAGCACCACCTGGCCGTTTGCCTCGAGCGCGTCAAGCGTGGCCTCGTCGGCGTAGTAGCGCCCGGAGCCGTGCTTGGCGGGAATCGAGAGCCGCTCGCCTTCCTCGCACTGCGAGGTGAAGGAGGTACCCCGCTCGACCACCTCGAGCGAAACCTGCCGGAAGGTGAAGCGGCGGTTGGCGTTGGGCAGCAGCGCCCCGGGAAGCAGCCCGGCCTCGCAGAGGACCTGGAAGCCGTTGCAGATCCCCAGCACGAGGCCCCCGCCCGAGGCGAACCTGACGACCGACTCCATCACCGGCGAGAAGCGGGCGATCGCCCCGGCGCGCAGGTAGTCGCCGTAGGAGAATCCGCCGGGGACGATTACCGCGTCGACGTCCTGCAGGTCGCGGTCGCCGTGCCAGAGCAGGACGGCCTCGCCCACCTTCGAGGCGGCCAGCTGCGCGTCCACCTCGTCGCAGCTGCCGGGGAAGCGCAGGACCCCGAACTTCACTGCGCCGCGGGGTCCAGCAGCTCGATCTCGAAGTCTTCGACCAGCGGGTTGGCCAGAAGCTTTCCCGAGATCTCCTCGAGCTGGGACGGGTCGTCGATCTCGAGCTCGACCATCCGGCCGATCCTTACCTCCGAGACCCCGCCGAACCCGAGCGCGGGAAGCGCGCGCTCGACCGCCTCGCCCTGGGGGTCGAGGATTCCCTCCTTGGGCCGGACCAGCACCCGTGCACGCATCAGGCCTGTGCCCCGGTGCGCTCGAGCCAGGCGTCGAACGGCTCCCCGGTGACCTTCTCGTAGGCCTCGATGTAGCGCCCACGGGTTCCCTCGACGACGTCTTCGGGTATCGCCGGTGCCGGAGGGCTCTTGTCCCAGCCGCTCTCGGTGGCCCAGTCGCGCACGTACTGCTTGTCGAAGCTCGGCTGCCCCTTGCCGACCTCGTAGGTGTCGGCCGGCCAGTAGCGGGAGGAGTCGGGGGTGAGGACCTCGTCGCCGATCACGAGGTTGTTGTCGGCATCAAGGCCGAACTCGAACTTGGTGTCGGCAAGGATCACGCCGTTGGCCCGGGCGTGCTCGGCGCCGAAGAGGTAGAGCTCGACCGAGATGTCGCGGACGCGCTCCATCAGCTCCGGGTCGCCGACCGCCTCGACCGCCTGGTCGAAGTCGATCGCCTCGTCGTGGCCGCTCTCGGCCTTGGTCGACGGGGTGAAGATCGGCTCGGGGAGCTGCTCCGACTCCTGCAGACCGTCGGGAAGCTCGATCCCGGAGACCTTGCCGGTCTTCTGGTAGTCGCTCCACCCCGAGCCGGTGATGTAGCCGCGCACTACGCACTCGACCGGGAGCATCTGGAGCTTCTGCACGACCATCGCCCGGCCGCGGACGTCGTCGGGAACGTCCTCCGTTACGGAGATCAGGTGGTTGGGGACGATCTGGCCGGTCCGCTGGAACCAGAAGTCCGAGATGCCGGTCAGGACAGCTCCCTTCCCCGGGATCGGGGTCGGATGGACGACGTCGTAGGTGGAGATCCGGTCGGAGGCGACCATGAGCAGGCGGTCGTCCAGCTCGTAGATGTCGCGGACCTTCCCGCTGCTGATCAAGGGGAGGTCGGCGGCGCTGCTCACTGCCGTGACTCTAGAGGAGCGGGGGGCGGAAACGCCGCGTCCGGAGGGTGTTCAGTCGCCGGTCCTGATGGAGCCCGAAGCCCGGCTCAGGCGGAGATCGAGTCGAGCCGGGCGACGATCTCCCCGGAGTGGCGCGTGACGTCCTCGAGGTCGAAGATGGCGTCGAGGTCGACGTCCAGTTCGCGGACGGCGAGCAGTTCGCGCAGCGGGGTGCCGGTGTCCCAGGCCCTCTGGGCGTCCTCCTGGACGATCCGGTAGGCGTCGTCCCGGGTCATGCCCGAGGCGATGATCGCCAGCAGAGCGCGCTGGCTGAACAGGGCGCCGCAGGTGATGTCGAGGTTGGCGAGCATCCGCTCGGGGAAGACCTCCATCCCCTCGACCACCCGGATGGCCAGGTGCTGCATGTAGTCGACGAGGATGATCGAGTCGGGGACGATGATCCTCTCGGCGCCCGAGTGGCTGATGTCCCGCTCGTGCCAGAGGGCGACGTTCTCGACCGCGGCCTGGGCGTTTCCCCGCAGTACCCGCGCAAGGCCGGTGATCCGCTCGGTGGTGATCGGGTTGCGCTTATGGGGCATGGCGCTGGAGCCCTTCTGGGCGCCGGAGCGGAACGGCTCCTGCACCTCGCGCACCTCGGTGCGCTGCAGGTGGCGGATCTCGGTGGCGAGCCGCTCCATTCCGGCGCCGGCCAGGGCGATCGCCTGGAGAAGGTCGGCGAGCCGGTCGCGGGGGACGACCTGGGTGGAGATCGGCTCGGCGCCCAGGCCGAGGCGATCGAGCACCCGCTTCTCGAAGTCGGGGCTGGTGGCCGAGTAGGTGCCGACCGCGCCGCTGATCGCGCCAAAAGAGGCCTGCTCGAAAGCGCGGCGCAGGCGCTCGAGGTTGCGGTGGGCCTCGAAGGCGAAGCCGGCGAGCTTCACGCCGAAGGTGGTGGGCTCGGCGTGGACGCCGTGCGTGCGGCCGGTGCAGACGGTGCCGGCGTGCTCGCGCGCCTTCGCGGCGAGCGCCTGGACGAGCTTCTCGGCGCCGGCGATGACGATCGGGGCGCTGTCGCGGACCTGGAGGGCAAGCGCGGTGTCGAGGACGTCGCTCGAGGTCAGGCCGTAGTGAACCCACCGCCCGGCCGGGTCGCCGGCGCTGGCGGCGAGGACGTCAACGAAGGCGGCGACGTCGTGGTCGAGGACCTTCTCCCGCTCGGCTACCTCGGCGACGGTCGCGGTCGCTGAGCGAATCGCCTCGAGGTCGGCCTCTGTCGGCCCCTCCATCTCCTCGCAGGCCGCAACCTCCACCCGACGCCAGGCCTCGATACGGGCCTCGTCGCTCCACAGCGCGCCTACCTCCTCGCGCGTGTAGCGGGGGATCATGAGAACAGGATCCGCGCTGCCAGGTGGCCGGCGTTCTTGGCGTTGTCCAGGCCGACCGAGGCGACCGGGACGCCCGGGGGCATCTGCACCACCGAGAGGATCGAGTCAAGGCCGCCGGCAGCGGTCATCGAGCTGGAGAGTGGCACCCCAACGACGGGAAGGTCGGTGTGCGCGGCGGCGACGCCGGGCAGCGCGGCGGAGAGCCCGGCGCCGGCGATGATCACCTTGATGCCCCGGGCGCGGGCGCCGGCGCAGTAGGCGGCAACGGTCTCGGGGTCGCGATGGGCCGACATGACGTTGATCTCCCAGGTGACGCCCTTCTCGTCGAGGACGGCGCCGGCCTTCTCCATCACTTCCATGTCGGACTCCGAGCCCATGATGATCCCCACCTGGGGGCCGGTCCCGGTGGCCTCGAGCGCCGCTTCGGCCTCGACCATCTCTTCGGTGCTCTCGCTGGTCATTCGGTTAGCTCCTCGGCCCTAAGCGCGATGTCGCTGCGCATCTGTCGGCCATCGAATTTGATCTCGTCGGCTCCAGCATATGCGGCGGCCCGCGCGTCAGCCGGGGTGTCTCCGAGTGCGGTGACGTTGAGAACCCGGCCCCCGGCGGTAACCGGCACGCCAGCCTCGATCCTCACGCCGGCGTAAGTGACCTCCACTCCCGGCGGCGCGGGGTCGAGCCCGGTGATCGCGGCGCCAGGCCGGGGATCCTCCGGGTAACCGGCGCTGGCCAGCACGAGGGTCACGGCGAAGCGCGGGTCCCATTCGAGCTGCTCGCCCTCGAGCCCGCCGGGCTCGGCGGCGCGCCGGAGAAGGTGGAGCAGGTCGCTCTTGAGGCGGGGCAGGACGGCCTGCGTCTCCGGGTCGCCGAACCTCGTGTTGTACTCGAGCACCCGCGGGCCGTCCGCGGTCATCATCAGGCCGGCGTAGAGGACGCCGTGAAAGGGGGTGCCGCGGCGGGCGAGCTCGTCGACGATCGGCTGGTGCACCTCGGCCGAGATCGCCGCCACCTCGTCGGCACCGGCGCCCGGCACCGGCGAGTAGGAGCCCATTCCGCCAGTGTTCGGACCCTCGTCCCCGTCGAAGATGCGCTTGTAATCCTGCGCGGAGGCCATCGGCACTGCGCGCACCCCGTCGCAGAGGGCCAGGAGCGAGAGCTCCTCGCCCTCGAGGAACTCCTCCACCACAACCTCGCCGTCGCCGAAGCGCTTCTCGACGAGGAAGGCCTCGAGCGTCTCGCGCGCGGTGGCCTCGTCCTCGGCGATCACCACGCCCTTGCCGGCGGCGAGGCCGTCGAACTTCAGGACGACCGGGTAGCCGGTGATCGCCTCCATGCCCGCCTCGACATCGGAGACCTTCGCCCAGGCGGCTGTGGGGACGCCGGCGGCGTCCATCACCTCCTTGGCGTGGGCCTTTGAGCCTTCGAGCCGCGCGGCGTCGGCGCTCGGGCCGAATGCGGGGATGACGGCCCCCGCGAGCGCGTCGACCAGCCCGGCGACCAGCGGCGCCTCGGGCCCGACCACCACGAAGTCAACCGCCTGCTCGCCGGCCAGGGCCACGAGGCCGGGAACGTCGTCGGCGGCCACGTCAAAACACTCGGCGATGGCGGCGATCCCCGGGTTGCCGGGGGCGCAGATCAGCTCAGGGGACTGCGGCGAGCGGGCGAGGGCCGCGGCGATCGCGTGCTCGCGGCCGCCGGACCCGACGAGAAGGACCTTCACCTAGAGCTGGGCGATGAAGTCGTCCACCGGGAAGGCGGCGAGGGTTTCGTAGGTGGCGGTGCCGCGTGAACCGAGCTCGAGGGAGACACGGGCCATCGTCACGTCGTCGGGCGCCTCCACGACGTTGACGAAGTCGTAGCGGCCGAGCGTCGACCACTGGGCCGTGACCGTCGCTCCGAGCTGCTCGAGCTCCTGGTTTACCTCGCGGATGCGCTGCGGGTTGTTCTTGACCGTCGAGACCCCTTCGGGGGTCAGCTTGGAAAGCATGATGTAGGTCGGCATAGCGTCTCCTTTCCGGGACCCCTTGTTTGTACCCCAAAGGCGCCAGCTCTGCCTAACCGCCGCGCTCCAGAAGCAGAATGTTTATGTTTTGGGCGATGGCTTTGCCCGATATGGCGTGTCCGTCCAGTCCCCGGGGCCTGTCGCGTGCCGCCGCCTTCGCAGCTGTTGCTGCGTGCGCCGTCGGGGGAGTCGCGACACCGAGCGCCCAAGCCGCCATCAACTCATGCTCCGCCACCGGAGCTACCTTCGCCGGAGGAGCCGGCACAACCGCAAGTCCTTACCTCGTCTCCGACCAGACGCAACTCGCGGCAATTCGATCGTCCAGCTACCGGACCTGCGCCTTCCGGCAGACTGGCGACATAACCCTGTCCGGGACCTGGACGCCCATCGGAACCGGAGCCTCGATGTTCAGCGGGGAATATGACGGCGGCAACTACCGGATCTCCGGGATCTCGATCACCACGAGCGCCAGCGGCGCATATGACGGACTCTTCGGTTACACCGGCAACGGCGCCGTGCTCAAGAACATGAAGATCTCTGGCTCGGTGAACCTGCCCGGGGTCTCGGGCGTGGGCGGACTCGTCGGACTCGCCGATCGCCCGACGACGATCACGAACGTTCACTCGTCTGTCAACGTGACGGGCGCCGCCCTGGTCGGTGGCCTGGTGGGCTGGCTCGTGGAATCGGCCATCCGCAAGTCCTCGTCAACAGGATCCGTTACCGGTACGAACGACAGCGTCGGCGGTCTGGTCGGCAAGGCCAGGAGTTCGTATGACAGCATTCCCTCGGAGATTTCGGACTCATACGCCACCGGACACGTGACCGGAGCCGTCGGCTACCAGGGGATTGCCGGGCTCATCGGAAGCATCGAGGTCGGGGCGTCGCCTTACCGCGTTCTCGTCTCGAACGTTTACGCCACGGGTACGGTTACGGGGGGAACCGGATCCAGGACCGTGTGCTTCATGGGGTGCACAACCTACTTCGGCACCACGGGTGGCCTGATTGCGAGCCAAAGCAGCGGTTCGACGTACCCGAGCAATGTCGAGGTGACCAACTCCTTCTGGGACACCGAAACCACGGGACGCTCCACCACCGCAGACGACAAGGGCACCGGCAAGACCACCGTTGAGATGAAGAGCCTCTCCACGTTTACCGGCGCCTCTTGGGACATTGCCGACGGCTGGTCAGCCTCCAAGGTCTGGGGAATCTGCGAGGGCGCGACCTACCCGTTCCTGAGTGGCCAGTACAGCGCGTCCCCCTGCTCTTCGCCGGCGCCAACTCCAACGCCGGACCCGACTCCAACGCCGGACCCGACACCAACGCCGGACCCCGGCCCAACGCCTGAGCCGTCCAACTCGTTCACGATGAAAAACCCCGGCGCCGCCGGGTCGACCGTGCGAACAACAGTGACGGTTCCCGGACCGGGTCAGGTAGTCCTCCGGGCGAACCGGACCACCAACGCCGCCGCGCGGGTCACCGCCTGCCGGAGCTCGAAGGCCGTCAACCGCGCGCGGAGCATAGTCGTCACCTGCAAGGCAAACGCGGCCACACGCGCGGCCCAGCGCCGGGGAGCCGTGAGGCTGAAGGTCACCGTCACCTACACGCCGACCGGCGGCACGTCCCGCACCAGCTCGCCGCGGACCGTCGTACTCAAGAGCCTCAAGCCGGCCTTCACCGGTTAGGCCCTTCGGTCAGCCGGAGACTTTCTCAGTCTCCGGGTCTGACTCGTTGTCAGCCTTCAGCTTGGCCTTCTTTGAGGCCTTGCCGTCGAGCTCGAGGGCGATCTGGCCGTCGTTGTTCTCGGCCTTGACCACCGAGCCCTCGGGGAAGCGGCCGTCGAGGATGCCGATGGCCAGCGGGTCGATCAGC
This sequence comes from Solirubrobacteraceae bacterium, assembly GCA_032119675.1. GTDB lineage: Bacteria > Actinomycetota > Thermoleophilia > Solirubrobacterales > Solirubrobacteraceae > F1-60-MAGs163. The sequence goes on from JAUMBN010000169.1 coordinate 7,189, forward strand.
TGCTTCTGGATCACGCGCTTGAGAGGACGGGCGCCGTAGGTCGGGTCGTAGCCCAGGTTGCCCAGCAGCTCGCGCGCCTCGTCGCTGAGCTCCACGTGGAGCCCCTGGTCGTTGACCCGCGAGACGAGCTTGCCGGCCTGCAGGTCGACGATCTTGCCGATCTCCTTGCGGTCGAGCGGCTCGAACTCGACGATGTCGTCAAGGCGGTTGATGAACTCCGGCTTGAAGTTGGCTTCGACCGCGGCCTTGTAGTCGCCGCTGCCGGCGCCGACGTTGGAGGTCATGATCAGGACGGTGTTCTTGAAGTCGACCGTGCGGCCCTGGCCGTCGGTGAGGCGCCCGTCGTCGAGCACCTGCAACAGGATGTTGAAGACGTCGGGGTGGGCCTTCTCGAGCTCGTCGAGCAGGATCACGGAGTAGGGGCGGCGGCGGACCGCCTCGGTCAGCTGGCCGCCCTCCTCGTAACCGACGTAGCCGGGAGGCGCTCCGACCAGGCGGGCGACGGCGTGCTTCTCGCCGTACTCGCTCATGTCGATACGGATCATCGCGTCGGGGCTGTCGAACATGAACTCGGCCAGCGCCCGGGCGAGCTCGGTCTTGCCGACGCCGGTGGGTCCGACGAAGAGGAACGAGCCGATCGGGCGGTCCGGGTCCTGCAGGCCGGCGCGGGAGCGGCGCAGGGCGCCGGAGACGGCCTCGACCGCCTCGTCCTGGCCGATGACGCGCTGGTGGAGGCGGTCCTCCATGTGGACGAGCTTGGCCGTCTCGGATTCCTCGATCCGGCTGACCGGGATGCCGGTCCAGCGGGCGACGAC
>JAUMBN010000170.1:0-4682 GCA_032119675.1 Solirubrobacteraceae bacterium
TAGATCGACTGCAGCAGGCCCACGGCGATCATCGAAGCGATGAGCGACGAGCCGCCGTAGCTCATGAGCGGAAGCGTGATCCCGGTGATCGGCATGATGCCGACCGTCATCCCGGTGTTCACGACAGCCTGGAAGAGGAACATCCCGACAATTCCCCCTGCTATGAGGGCGCCGTAGAGGTTCTTGGACAGCGTAAGTATTCGCAGTCCCCTCCATATGAGCAGCGCGTAGAGCGACAGGACGAGCGCCGCCCCCGCGAACCCCCACCGCTCGCCGACTACGGCGAAGATGAAATCGGTGTGGTGCTCGGGGAGGAAGTCGTACCTCGTCTGTGTGGCCTGGTCACCGCGGCCGGTCTTCTCCCCGGATCCGATGGCGATTCGCGACTGGTTCTGCTGGTAGCCCTCCGTGCCAGTGACATCGGACGGGTTAAGGAACGACGTGAGCCGCTCCTTCTGGTAGTCGTGCAGCACGTTGACGCCGGCCGCCGGCAGCACCAGCAGTGAGAGGGCGACGGCGACTGCCGCCAGCGCCCCCAGCGCCGCGAAGTGCTGCCAGGGAACCCCGACGATCATCAGGATCGTCAGCGTTATGGCGACGTAAACCAGGGCCGAGCCAAGGTCGGGCTGCAGCATCACCAGCGCTGCCGGGGCAAGCCCCAGCAGCAGCAGGCGTGCCGTGACCCGGCGATCCGCAGCCCGCCTGGTCATGTCGACCGCGAAGGCCGACAGCGAGACGATGAGCAGGATCTTCCCGAGCTCGGAGGCCTGGAAGGAGAAGAAGGGAAGGTCGATGGCACGGCGCGAGCCGCGCGACACCGAGCCCAGGGCGAAGACGAGGAGGATCAGGCCGATCATCAGGCCGTAGCAGAGGACCTTGATCTCCCTGAGCCTCGAGTAGTCGATTCGCCAGAAGAGGAGCGCGATCAATCCGCCGACCAGGAAGTAAGTGAGCTGGCGGGTGAAGAAGTAGTCGGGAGAGCCGGGGATGTCGCCGGCGGTCGCCCCGGCGATCGCCACCAGCGAGACGACCGCCAGCCCGACGACCGCGACCGCTAGCAGCGGGTCGAAGGGCAGCGCGAGCGCGCTCACGCGGCTGGCCGGGCGCTCGCGGCGCGGAGCTCCGGCTCCGGGACTCAGGACGGGAGTGCTCATCGCGTCCTCGACCCCCCGGGCGCGCAGGAGGCATCCTGGCGGTACCACTTGGCCAGCATCGAGCAGGCGACCGGGGCGGCGCTCTCTGCGCCGAAGCCTCCGTCCTCGACCGTGGCCACGACCACGATCGGGCGCGCCGGGTCGTTCACGAATGCGGCGTACCACGACTGGTCGGGCCTGGGCGGCCGTTCGGCGGTGCCTGTCTTTCCGTAGAGCTTGAAGCGACCCTGATCCCAATCGCTGAAGACGTCGGCCGAGGTGCCGTCATCGACGGTGGAGAGGTGGAGACCGTCCAGGATTGCCTGCCGTGCCGTGGCGTCCATCTTCACCTTCCGGGCAGCAGGCGCCTCGATCGACTCGACCTGCCTTCCGGTGACCGTCTCCACGGCGGCACCGAGGTGCGGCCTCACCACCGAACCGCCGTTGGCCAGGGCGGAGTAAGCCACCGCGACCTGGAGCGGTGAGGCCTGCACGTCACCCTGACCCACGGAAAGCTGGATATTGTCCCCGACCGCCCAGGGTCTCTTGTCCGAGTAAAGGCAGTCCGGCGGGCAGCTCTTCCCGTTGCGCTTCTCCCAGTTGATCTGCCGCTGGTTCTGGCGAGCCCTCCAGGCACGGTCGGGAATCGTGCCCGGCGCCTCGCCGGGGAGGTCGATACCGGTGGCCCGGTCGAACCCGAGCCTGCGCGCCCAGGACTGGATGACCTGGCCCTCAACGGGGTTTGCGTCCCGCCCGAGCACGTAGAAGTAGACGTCGGAGGAGACCTGCAGGGCGCGGCGCAGGGAGACCGTCCCGTTGGGCTGGCGGCCGGCGTTGGTGAAGGTCTGCTCCCCCACCTTCAGGAATCCCGGGTCGTTCACGGGGGTCTCGGGGGTGGCGAGACCGGCGTCGAGGGCGGCCAGCGCGGTAACCGGCTTGAAGACCGAGCCGACCGGGTAGCTGCCCCCGATCGCCCGGTTGAAGAGCGGCGCTCCGGCCGCCTCGCCGAACCGGCGCTCGTATTCGGCCTGAGTGGCAATCGGCTTCGCCCGATCTGCCGGGTCGAAGGTGGGCGCCGAGCCGATCGCCAGCACCTTGCCGTCGCGCGGGTCAAGGGCCACGAAGGCACCCGCGGTGCCGGCCCCTCCCAGGGCGCCGGCGAGGGCCTGCTCGCCGCGCTTCTGGAGCCCGGCATCGATGGTGGTGCGCAGCGAGTTGCCCGGCTTTGCCTCGCGGGCCACGCGCTGGCCCTTGAGACGGCCGGCGGCATCAACGGTCACGCTACGGGTGCCGTCGGTTCCCCGCAGGTAGCGGTCGTACGCACGCTCTATCCCCTCCTGCCCCACGACCCCTCCGGCCAGGACGCCCCGGAATTCGTCAGAGCCGACCTGGTCGGGCGATACCTCGCCCACGGCCCCGACCACCTGTGCTGCTCCTACTCCTCCCGGATAGCGGCGGATGTAGGCCTGGTCCACGCTGACACCCGGGAATTCGACCTGGCGCTCCAGCAGGTAGTTGCGCACCGAGGACGGGACGTCGACCTTCACCCTGACGTTGGCGTACGGGAGCTGCGCGAGCTGGCGCACGACCCGCTCGTTGACCGAGGCTGCGGTGATCCCGAGTACCGAGGCGAGGCGCCGGTAGCGCTCAGCCACCTCGGGCGTGGCGGGAGGGGGCACCTTCGGGGCGGCCCCTCGCTCCTTCCTGGGCTGCTCCAGCCAGGCGGTCACTGCCTGGCCCCAGGCGTTGGCATCGTCCCGGGACTTAGCGGGTAGCTGCTTGGGGTCGAGGGTCAGGACGGTGGCGACCCGGTTCTCCACGATCGGGCTGCCGTTGCGGTCCAGGATCGACCCACGCGGCGCGGCCACCGGAAGCGACCTGACGCGGTTATCGAGCGCCTCGCGCCGCGACTGGTCACCCGTCAGGACCTGAAGGAACCACAGCCTCAGGAAGATCACCGCGAAAAGGGCCAGGGCGATCGCGCCGAGGATCGCCACGCGGCGCGCCATCTGCGGGGCAACCGGCGGACCGCCGGACGGGCGCAGGAGGGAGCTGTCGCCGGCTTCCATCATGAGCGCGAGAGGGGTGAGAGCCCCCCGGTCGTATAGGCCCGGCGCCGGCGGCGGCGCGGGTCTTCGGGAAGGACGGGAAGAATCAGCGCGCGTACCAGCGCGTAGACCGGCAGGGCGAGGACCGCGTTCACGGCCACGGTGCCGAATATCTCGAGGACGAGGGTCCACCCGAGGGGTACCGGGGTACCCAGCAGGAACTCCATCACCGAGAAGCCGATGCGGTCCGCAGCCGTGGCCGCCACCCCCGCGAGCACCGGGACCAGCGCTCCCTGCGGGTCGCGGAGCTCGCGAAAGCGGCCTATCGCGTAGCCGATACCCAGGAGCAGCAGCGAGGAGAGCCCGACCGTCTGCACGAGGGCGAGGTTGGAGAAGAGGCCAATCCCGAACCCGAAGCCTGCCGCGGCGACCGAGCCGCAGAGCAGGGCGACGGCAGCCACAACGAGCGGCGTCAGGTCGGCACGGGCGCCGAAGATCGTCAGCTGCGAGACCGCGGCTATCTGGATGATCACGGTCAGCGCCCCGAGGAGGAGCAGCCGCCAGGCCAGTGACTTGCCCCGGCCGCTCATGAGCCCCGGTTCCCGTTGATCGGGCGGGTAAGGACCTGGACGGTCTCGAGCCGCTGGAGGTCGGCGTAGGGGCGCAGGAAGACCTTCTGGTTGTCGGTCCCCGGGTCCTCGACGCGCGTCACGAAGCCGACGGGAATCCCCGGCGGATACCGCGACTGGAGGCGCTCGGCCCGCGAGATCGTCCCGGAGGTCACGATGGCAGCGTCGGGCTCGACCCGGAACCGGCGGGCCACGTACTTCAGCCGAAGGTCGCCGGGCCCTCCCGCTCCCGGCTGGACTACACCGGGAGCGCCGGTCGCGCTCACCCGCGCCGGAACCGCGATGGCGCTGTCGGTGATGAGCGTGACCACGGAGGCTCCGCCGGTGAGCGTCGTGACCTGCCCGACGAGGCCGTCACCGGTGATAACGGGCGCTCCGACGGCGATCCCGCGGGAGCTCCCCTGGTCGATGGTGATCGTGGAGAACCATGCGGTTGGCGACTGGGCTATGACCCGGGCGCTGACGGGAGCGGCGGCCGCCAGGCCGAGCCGGCGGTCGAGCGCCAGGAGCTTCTCGTACTGGGCGTTCTGCCGCCGCGCCTCGCTGCCGGCCAGGGCCTGGCGCCTGAGCGCGGCGTTCGAGGCCTCGAGATCCTCCAGCCGGCCCTTGGCGCTAATCGTGTCTCCGGCCCAGCCCACGAGGTCGCGGGCCGGCTTGAGCACGCGCGAAGCGCCTTCCTGGACGGGGGCGAGCACCTCGAGCGCCCCACGCTGCACCGAATGCAGCCCGCCGCCGGCCCCCTCACCGAAGTACACGGTAAGGAGCAGCAGAGCAGCGGCCACGAGCAGGCCGAGCGTTATCCGTCGGCGCCGTACGGTGCGGTCGTACATCTGGGGTAAGGGGGTCGATGGACCATGGCAGCAGTGGCGCGC
>JAUMBN010000171.1:0-2593 GCA_032119675.1 Solirubrobacteraceae bacterium
GGGCCAGCCGGCGGCGAGCATTGCCTCGCGGGTGCCTTCGCTGACGCAGACCACACGGCGGGCGCGGTGGGCGAGTCTGCGTGGGCGGGCAGCGGCGTGCCAGGCACGCTCATACGCGGTGAAGTCGCCCGGACGCTGCTCCCAGGAGATGTCGTGGATGGTCAGCACGGCAGGCACTTCGCGCGACCAGGCGACGGGAGCCGGCGCCGGTATCCAGACGACATCGGCGCCGCCGGCAAGGCGGTCCAGCCGCGGATGACCGAAAAGGGCGGCGGCGGCGTTGGCCACCTGCGCCGGGAGGATCCCCTGCGCTGCGCGGACGCCCGGAGGGAGAAGCTCTTCCTGGCCCCGAGCGACCACGGCAACCCAGTCGGCCTCCGGGTGGCCTGCTGCCAGGGCGGCGAGCATCGACTCGAGATAGCGCGCGACTCCGCGGCCGCGACCCAGGTGTCGAGCGTCGACCGCTACCCGCATTGGCGCCCACGCTAGATGATCGCGCGGCTGCGGTCGGCCGTCACGGGCCGCGGCGGCGGTAGCCTAAGCGGCCGATGATGGCACCCTCAGCCACGAACGGCATGCGCATTGCTCTGGTCCACGACTTTCTCCTGGACCTCCGCGGGGCAGAGCGAGTCTTCCTTGAACTCTGCGAGATGTACCCGGATGCCGACATCTTCACCGCGGTCTACGACCCCACGGGCACGCAGGGGCGCTTTGCCGGCCGTCGCGTGGTCACATCCTCCCTCCAGAAGCTGAGGCCCACGGCCCAGAACTTCCGGCCGCTGCTGCCCTTCTATCCCGGGGCGATCGAGGCGCTCGACCTCCGCGGATACGACCTCGTCATCTCCAGCTCGTCGGCATGGGCTCACGGGGTCCTGCCCGACGAGGGGGCGGTGCATGTCTGCTACTGCCACAACCCGTTCCGCTACGCGTGGAACGAGCGGGAGGCGACCCTTGGAGCTCGCGGGCCGGTCATGAGGACCGCCCTGGCCCAGGTTCTGCGCCGCTGGCGCCAGTGGGACTTCATAGCTGCCCAGCGCGTAGACGCCTATGTCGCCAACTCCCAGACCACCAGGCAGCGGATCGAGCGCTACTTCGCCAGGGAGGCGGCCGTCCTACATCCACCGGTCGAGATCTCGAGGTTCGAGCCCGGGCCGGTGGGCGACCATTACCTCGTCCTCTCCGAGCTGATGGCCCACAAGCGGATAGAGGTCGCGGTCCGGGCGTTCAGCTCTCTCGCGCTCCCCCTCGTGGTCGCCGGGAATGGCCCCGATGCAAGGCGCCTGCAGAAGCTGGCAGGTCCGTCGGTGCGCTTCGTCGGCCGGGTGAGCGACGCGGAGGCCGAACGGCTGCTGCAGAGGTCACAGGCCCTTGTCGTCTGTGCGACCGAGGAGTTCGGCATCGCTGCCGTCGAGTCGCAGGCGGCGGGACGCCCGGTTGTTGCGTTGAGGGCCGGGGGCCTGCTGGAGACCGTCATCGAAGGGGAGACCGGCGCCTTCTTCGACCGGCCGGAGCCGGATGTGCTCGCCGAGACGGTTGCGGGGTTCGACCCGGCTTCGATCTCGCCGGAGCGGTGCGTCGAGCAGGCCCGTCACTTTGGCCCGGGTCGCTTCCGGGAGCGCTTCGCGGCGATCGTGGACGAGACGATCGCCGGCTCATCGGCCGACCCCGGCGAGCGTCATCCGCTGGCACGCCAGCGCTCCAGGCGCCGGGGGCTTGCCCTGCAGGCCGGGCGCCTGCGTTCCTGATCAGAACGAGCCGTCGAGGGCTCTGGCGCGCTCGGCAGCGGCGTCGGCCGCGTCCGGGTTGGTGGGGCGCAGCCACGTGCTCAGGAGCAGCCACCCGGTTCGGTTGTCGGGCTCCTCGGCCAGCAGGCCCCGCAGCATCGCGACCGCCTTCTCCCGCCGGCCCTGCGCGAAGTAGGCCGAAGCTTCGAAGAGTTCGGGCTGCTGGGAGGCGCTCAGTCTCGAGGCCTGCCTGAAATTGTCGAGGGCGAGCCCGGGCTGCGGGGGCTGCTCGGCCATCAGCTTTATCCCGGATACCTGGATGCGCTCGTTGGCCAGGGAGAGCGCCAGCCAGGAGGCAACAACCAGTGCCACCGCGAACAGGACGACGCGCAGCAGGGCGTGGCGAGGGACCGGGGCGGAGCTCACGGGAGCATCGTACGGGCAGCGGGGAACGCCCATGGGATCCAATACGCTCGCCGCCGATGCGCCACGCCCTGCGAACCGGAGCCGCGATCGTCCTCCTGGCCCTGCCGGCAGTGCTCGCGTTCCGTTCCGGCGGGTACTTCTCGGAGCCGCGACTTGCTGCCGGTGTCGTAGCTTGGCTGCTCGCAGCTGTCGGCTTCGTTGTCGGTTCCGGGCCGCTTCCCAGGAGTGCTCCGGGGCGCCTGGCGGTGGGTGGCCTGGCTGCGCTGGTCGCCCTGGTAGGCCTTTCGATCCTCTGGGCCCCGATCGCCGGCACCGCCCAGGCCGACTTCCAGAGGCTGCTCCTCTACCTGGGCGCTTTGCTGGCCGGCATCTCGCTTCTCCGAGGCAGGACCGGGATGAGGACCGTCGAACCGGCCCTCACGGCCGGGATACTGCTGGTCATT
>JAUMBN010000172.1:0-3881 GCA_032119675.1 Solirubrobacteraceae bacterium
GCGCCTCTCCCCCAACCCGCTGGTTGCGGGCGCGAGCGGCTTCTACATCTGGCTCTTCCGCGGCACGCCGGTCCTCGTCCAGATCCTCTTCTGGAGCTTCATCGCCGCTCTCTACCCCGACATCTCGGTCGGCATCCCCTTCACCGGCGTCGAGTTCTTCTCGGTCAAGGCAAACGACATCTTCCTGCCGTTCGTCGCCGCCGTCCTCGCCCTGGGCCTCAACGAAGGCGCCTACATGGCCGAGATCGTCCGGGCCGGTTTCGTCTCGGTCGACGAGGGCCAGGAGGAGGCAGCGAAGGCCCTGGGCATGCGCCGCATGCAGACGATCCGGCGCATCGTGCTTCCCCAGGCCATGCGGGTGATCATCCCGCCGACCGGCAACGAGGTGATCTCGATGCTGAAGACCACCTCGCTCGTTGCTTTCGTGGCGTTCCCCGACCTGCTTTACGCAGTCACCGTCATCTACTCGCAGAACTTCAAGCAGATCCCGCTCCTGATCGTGGCGAGCATCTGGTACCTGTTCTTCACCACGATCCTCTCGATCGGGCAGTACTTCATCGAGCGTCACTATGGCCGCGGAACCGCAGCCGCCGGCCCGCAACCGCTGATGGTGCGGGTCTGGCAGCTGGTCTTCACGACTCGCCACTCCGACCTCGCCGAGAGGAAGGCCAAGCCTCCAGCGACCGGGCCGGGCGAGGAGCCCCCCGAAAGGCACGGCCTGTGAGCGACCCGCCGGACAGCACGATGGTCCTGGCCGAGGGCGTCCACAAGCGCTTCGGGAGCCTCGAGGTGCTGAAGGGCGTGGACCTCAAGGTCGAGCGCAGCGAGGTGATGGTCATCCTCGGGCCGTCGGGGTCGGGCAAGTCGACCTTCCTGCGCTGCATCAACCACCTCGAGAAGATCAACCGGGGACGGATCACCGTCGACGGGACGATCGTGGGCTATCGCCAGAAAGGCGACAAGCTGCACGAGCTCAAGGAGTCCGAGGTGGCTCGTGAGCGGGCGGCGATCGGCATGGTCTTCCAGCGCTTCAACCTCTTCCCGCACATGACGGCCCTGCAGAACGTCACCGAGGCCCCGGTCTGCGTGCTCGGCCAGTCCCGGGACAAAGCGCGTACTCTCGGGCGCGAACTGCTTGACCGCGTCGGCCTGGCCGACAAGGCCGACGCCTACCCCGGACAGCTCTCCGGCGGCCAGCAGCAGCGAGTGGCTATCGCCCGCGCCCTGGCGATGAAGCCCAAGCTGATGCTCTTCGACGAGCCGACCTCGGCGCTCGATCCCGAGCTGGTCGGCGAGGTGCTTGACGTCATGAAGGGACTCGCCAGTGACGGGATGACGATGGTCGTCGTCACCCACGAGACCGGCTTTGCCCGGGAGGTCGCCGACTCGGTTGTCTTCATGGACGACGGCGTGGTCGTCGAGGAGGCCGCCCCGGAGGAGCTCTTCGGCAACCCGCAGCACGAGCGCACGAAGCGCTTCCTCGCCACCGTCCTCTAGGCGGCCTCCTCGCCTACCGGGAGCTCGAGCTGGTCGCGGTCACCGGCGCCCCCGGCGGGGGCGAAACCCGTGACCCCGACGCCGAGAAGCCGAACGGGGCGCTCCGGGCCGTACTGACGCAGCAGCTCGACCGCGACCTCCGAGATGACTGCGGCCCCGGCCACCTCCTGCGCAAGGGTCCTGGCACGCGTGATCGTGGTCCAGTCGTCGAGGCGGACCTTGATCCGCACCGTGCGCCCGCGGCGCCCGCTCCGGGCCAGCCCTTCGGCGAGGTCCGACGCGAGCTCCCGCAGGCGCTCCTCCATCTCCGGCGCGTCGGCGATATCGAAATCGAAGGTCGCCTCCCTCGACTCGCTGACGCGCTCGCGGTCGGTCTCGATCTCGGCCGAGGCATCGAAGTGCGACAGCGCTAGAAGCAGCGGCCCCTGCCGCGGCCCGAAATGCCCGGCCAGCCACTCGGGATCGCAGCGGGCCAGCTGGTCGATGGTCCTGACCGAGAGCCCCTCCAGCATCTCCACCGTCTTGGGTCCGATTCCGGGGATCATCCGGGGGCTCTCACCGCGGAACCGCAGGAATGCCTCCCTGCGGTCGAGCACGACGAACCCGGCAGGCTTCTCGGCGTCGGAGGCAACCTTGGCCACGAGGCGGTTGGGGCCGATGCCCACCGAGGCGCTCATCCCCGTCTCGGCCCGTATCTCGGCCACCACGCGCCGAACCGCGCTCTTGGGCGACAGCAGGCCGGTGAGGTCCAGGTATGCCTCGTCGAGGCCAAGAGGCTCGACGCGCGGTATATGGGTGTGGATGATCTCCATGACCCGTCCGGAGACCTCCTTGTAGGCGGCGAAGTCAGGAGAGATGACCTTCGCCCCAGGGCATAGGCGAAGGGCCTGCGACGCCGGCATGGCCGACCCGACCCCGTAGGCCCGGGCCTCGTAGGAAGCGGTCGTGACCACGGCACGGGGGCCGCTCCCGGCCACGATCACCGGCTGTCCCTTGAGTTCGGGGCGCTTCTGAAGCTCGACGGCGGCGTAGAAAGCGTCAAGGTCGATGTGGGCAACGGGGCCGGGGATTTCCCAAGCCTAGGTTTCAGGCGCGATGGAACCCAAGAAAGTGGCATTTCCGGGGGGATCACCGGTAGGGTTTCAGCCGTCCGGCGAAGTCAACGCCGGAGTCTGGCCCCGACCGGGGCCAGGAAACCGCCCTCAGGAGGAGCAATAGTGAGTGACTTGATGCAAACTTCCACGCAGGAGACGTGGCTTTTGATCGGGACGATCGGAATGGCGCTTGGCGCGTTCGTGATTTACGGACTCGGCACGAAGATGCAGGAGCGCCACCATCAGATCACGAGCTTCTTCGTCTGTGCCATCGCGGCCTGCATGTACCTGCTCATGTACTTCGGCCAGGGCGACGTGGTCGTCTCGAAGGCGACGCTGGCAATCACCCCCATCGGGGTTGGTGCCGACATCAACGCCGAGCTGGTCTACTGGGCCCGCTACCTGGACTGGCTGTTCACGACTCCGCTCCTGCTGCTGGGCCTGATCACCGTGGGCCTGAAGGCCCTCAGCGGCGGCGGCGAGCCAATCCGCGAGCGCCTCGGCCTGATCGGCGGAATCATCGGCGCCGACGTGCTGATGATCGTCACCGGCCTCATCGGTGCCCTGTCGCTCGATGACACCCACAAGTACGTGTGGTTCGCCATCTCCTGCGGCTTCTTCCTGGCCGTCCTGATCCTCGTCTGGGGACCGGTACGGGCTTCGGCAGCGGCTCAGGGTGCCGGCGTCGCGTCGCTCTACAACAAGCTCCTGGGAATCCTGACGGTTCTCTGGTTCATCTACCCGATCCTCTGGATCCTCGGGACCGAGGGCACGGGAACGATCAGCCTGAACACCGAGGTGATCGTCTTCACGATCATCGACCTGTCGGCCAAGGTCGGCTTCGGGATCCTGCTGGTTACCGGCGTCAAGAAGCTCGAAGCCGCAGGCTCGGGCAGCGCCGCCCCGGCAGCCGCTTCCAGCTGACGCTTCCAGGCGAGAGCTGAAAACCGGCCCCCGGTCGCTTCTGCGGCCGGGGGCCTTTTTTCGTTGAGGGGTTCAGGCCGCAGCGGCCAGAGGACTCTCGTCGAACTCCTCGCGCAGCTTGCCGAGGCCGAGGCGGATACGGCTCTTGGCGGTTCCCAGCGGGACATTTACCCGCTTCGCCACTTCCTGGGCGGTCAGCCCGCCCCAGTAGGCAAGTACGACCGCCTCGCGCTGCTGGTCGGGGAGGGTTTTGAGCGCCTGTGTCAGGTCCCGGCGTGCGAAACGCTGCTCGGCGATCCGCTCAGGCCCTTCGGGGCCCTTCTCACCCTCTACGGCAACCTGGACCTTGAGCCTGTCCCCCGCCCT
>JAUMBN010000173.1:0-2054 GCA_032119675.1 Solirubrobacteraceae bacterium
GGCGGGGACGGGAGAAGGCCGGCAAGCCGATGGAAGGCTTCGAGATCAACACGCCGGGATTCCCGGTGATCGGGGATACCGAGGAGGAGATCGCCGCGGGCATTGCCGCGGCGAAGAGCCAGATCGGTTTCTACGGCTCGACCCCGGCCTACCGGCCGGTGCTGGAGCTGAACGGCTGGGAGGCCCTGGGCGAGGAGCTCACCCGCCTGAGCAAGAGCGACGGCTGGGACGCGATGCCCGAGCTGATCGACGACGAGGTGCTCGACGCCTTCACCGTGATCGGCACGCCCGAGGAGACCGGCACCGAGCTGCGCGAGCGCTACGGCGACGTGGCCACGCGCGTGGTGCTGGCCTCGGGGCAGGTCACCGCGCAGCAGCGCGAGCGCTTCGCCTCGGCGCTGAACGCCTGAGCGAAGGCTCAGCCGGCCTTGGCGTAGCGCTGCCTGAGGCCTAGGAGCTCGGAGACCGTAACCGGGTAGAGCTTCTTGCGCTTGAGTGCCTTGAGGATCGGGCCGAGCGCCTGGATGGTGCCCTCGTGGGGACCCTCGCCGTCGTGCATGAGGATGATCGAGCCGGGCCGGACCTGGCCTACGACACGGCTGTAGACCGTCTCCTTGCTGACGTTGTCGTAGAGGCTGTCCCAGGAGTCGACGTCCCAGCCGATGGTGAGCATGTCCTGCTGGCGGGCGCGGGCAAAGAGGCTGCTGTTGACCGCGCCGAAGGGGGCGCGGAAGAGGCACGGCCTGAAGCCGGTGGCGCTGCGGATCGCCTTGGTGGTGCGGGTCAGCTCGGTGGCGTTCGGGTAGCGGGGATGGCTCCAGGAGTGGTTGGCCATCTCGTGGCCCTCACGCACCGCGCGGCGCAGCAGGTAGGCGTTGCCGGGGATGAAGGAACCGCGAACGAAGAAGGTCGAGCGCACCTTCGCCTTGGCCAGCCGGTGGAGGACCCGCGCGGTGTACTGGCGGGTCGGGCCGCCGTCAAAGGTGAGGGCGACCTTCCGTAAGCCGCGCCAGCCGTGCTCGCGGAAGCTCGCTCCCTTCGCCACGCAGCCGACCGGCTCGCGCTCGGCCGCGGAGGGAACGGCCGGGCGCAGCGAAGCCGCGGTGGCGGGCTGCGCGGCCAGGGCCGACGCAGCTGCCACCGCGGCTACTGCCGCTTTGAGGGGCGAACCGGCTACTTGAGGCTCAGCGTCGCAATGACGCCGTTGTGGTCGGAGGACCACTTCGGTGCCTTCTTCTGGAAGGCGCTGTTGCCGATGACCTTCTTGCTCTTCACGGAGAAGTTGGCGGAAGGCCGGTACATGATGTGGTCGATGAACTCTCCGCCGGAATCCTGGGCGGTGAGCAGCTCGTTGCGGCCGAAGGTCCGCACGTCGGTCCTGTCACCCCAGATATTGGTGAATCCGGCGCCGGCGAGGACGGGGTAGCCGTCCGGAGCCGGGGAGGTCGGGCCGCTGTTGAGGTCACCGAGCAGGATCGCGCTCTGGCTGGCGTCGGCGAGCGGGCCGCCGGCCGAGATCAGCTCGGTGGCCTGCGCGGCACGGATGGCGGCGCCATAGGCCTCCAGGTGCGTGTTGACGAACTTGAAGTCCGTCCCGCCGATCGAGGCGTCAACGGCGGTCCAGCCGCGGTTGACGTTCGCCGGGCCGACCGCGGTCGGGACGACGAGCCTCTCGCTGTAGTTAGCCGAGCTTGCCTTGCCGGTCTTGACCTTGGAGCCCTTCTTGCGCTTGAGGATCGCGTCGTACATCGTGATCCGCACCTGCTCCTTGGTGGTCGGGCCCTGGAAGTCGAACTCCTGCTGCTTGACGACCAGCGTGTACTCCATCTTCTGCTTCTTGAGGGCGGAGAGGAGCTCCTTGATGTAGTCGTACTTGACCTTGGTCGGGGTGCTGCCGACCGGGCCGGTGCGCCAGACCGTCGCCTCTTGGAGGCCGATGAGGTCGGGCTTGGCCGACTTGATCTCCTTCGCGAGCGCCGGTGCGCGCTTGGGGAAGTTGGTGGCCTGGACGGTCTTCCACATGCCCGAGGCAGCGGTCTTGAATTCCGCCTCGG
>JAUMBN010000174.1:0-2959 GCA_032119675.1 Solirubrobacteraceae bacterium
GGCCCGCCCAACCGCGCCTCGCTGCCGGCGGTGATGCTCTCGGCCAGCGGCGAGCTGCCTCCTGAGTCCTCGGCTCCGGTCTCCGCGGTCCGCATGGAGCGCTTCGGCCGCGCCGCGCTGCGCTCGATCACCGCCCTGGACGCCGGCCCCCTGGCCTCCGCCTCGCCGCAGTCCGACCTGCTCACCGTGCGCAAGGTCGTCCCCTCGTGGGCGGTGCGCCTGCTGGTGATCGCCCTGCTCTTCCCGGCGCTGGTGACCGCGCTCGATGCCGTGGCACGCCTGCGCCGCGAGCGCTCGCCCGTCGGCCGCTGGCTCGTCTGGCTGCTCGCCCTCGCGGCCCCGTTCGCGGTCGCCGGGATCTTCCTGAGGCTCCTGGGCCTCTTCGGGCTGCTCGACGCGACCGACCCACCGGCCCCGCCCGGCTCGGTTCCCCTCGGCGGAGCAGGCATCGGCGCGCTGATCTGCGTGGTGGCGCTGGCCGTGCTGGCGGCGCTCTTCCTGCGGCCGGCGATAGAGCGCGCCGCCCGGCTGCCGGCCGGCCGCGACGCCGCGGGCGCGGCGCTGGCCCCGGCGCTGGTGGCCTGCGTCGGTGGCCTCGTCGCGTGGCTCTTCAACCCGTACGCCGCGGCGTTCCTGGTGCTGCCGGCCCACGTCTGGCTGCTGGTCTGTGCCCGCGACTTCCGCGTCTCCCGCGGCCCGGCGGTGGCGCTGGTGCTCTTCTCGCTGATTCCCTTCCTGGGCGCCTTTTTCGTTATGGCCGGCCAGCTTTCGGCGGCGCCCTGGGAGCTTCCGTGGACGCTGGCGCTCGGGCTGGCCGGCGGCACCCCGTGGCTGCTGGTGATGCTCGGCTGGGCCCTGGTGGCCGGCGCGGCCTGCGGGGCCCTTGCGCTGGCCTGGGGCGCCGGCAGTGGGCCCGACCGGAAGGTCACCGTCCGCGGACCTGTCGGCTACGCGGGCCCGGGTTCCCTCGGCGGCACTTCGTCGGCGCGGCGCTGATTCAGCCGATCGGGTGCTCGTAGCCGTGCAGCTCGCGCGGCGAGCCGTCCGGGGCGGTGAAGGTGAGGCCGTCGGCCGCAGGCAGGACCGTCCCCACACGCGTGAAGTCTTCGGGAACCGGGGAATCCGGTGGCAGGGCGGCGAGCAGCTCGAAGTCCTCGCCGCCGGTGGCGGCCAGCTCCAGCGGGTCGCGGCCCAGGCTCGCGGCCACCTCGGCAACTCCACCGGCCACCGGGATCGCGTCGAGTTCGATCACCGCCCCGACGCCGCTGGCCTGGCATACGTGGGCGGCATCGGTGGCCAGCCCGTCGGAGATGTCGATCAGCGCCCGGGCTCCCGCCTGCCGCGCTATGACCGCGGCGCCGAATCGCGGGCGGGGACGGCGGTGGGCCGCGGCGAGCGCCTCGTCCCACGGCTCCCCGGCCCGCGCGCTCCCGCTGATCACCTCGAGCCCGGCAGCGGCGCCGCCGAGCGGCCCGCTGACCCAGAGCCCATCGCCCTCCTGTGCGCCATCCCGGCCTATCAGCTCGTCGGCCGAGTCGGCCCAGCCGACCGCGGTCACGGCGCAGAAGAGCGCCGGCGAGGAGACCAGGTCGCCGCCGGCGACCGAGACGCCGCAGCTCGCGGCCATCTCCTCCAGCCCGGCGGCCAGCTCGAGCACGTCGGCCGAGCTCATGTGCTCCGGCACCCCAACGGCGACGTAGGCCTCGCCGGGATCGGCGGCCATCGCCGCGATGTCGGAGAGGCTGGCCGCCATGGTTCGGTAGCCGATGTCGCCGTAGCCCATCGTCGGCGGGTCGAGCCGGAAGTGGACGCCCTCGACCATCGCGTCGACGCCGGTCACCGAGACGGGCCGGGCGCGAACGACGGCTGCGTCGTCGCCGATCCAGCGCACGACCCGGCTCCCCCGGGGCTCCATCAGCTCCTCGAAGGCGGCGATAAGCGAGAGTTCGCCCACCGGCGAAGGCCCCTCAGCGGTGGCGGTAGACGATGCGGGCGCGATCGAGGTCGTACGGGGAGAGCTCGACGCGGACCCGGTCACCCGGAAGGATGCGGATCCGGTAGCGGCGCATCTTGCCGGCCACGTGGCCCAGGACGGTGTGCCCGTTGTCGAGCTTCACGCGGAACATCGCGTTGGGCAGCGCCTCGACGACGTCACCCTCGAATTCGACCTTTTCCTCTTTGGCCATCGCGCGTGACCGTAGCAGCCGCAAGGGCCGTTACTCGGGCGTAACTCCGCCGCTGTCAGGGTCGGTCGGGGGCGCCGGTTCGGGCGCCGGCTCGGGCCGCGGCGCGGGCCGGGGAGGCCGCGGGGCGGGCTGCGGGTCGCCTTCGTACTGGTTGTCCGGGTAGCGCCCGCGGTTGTTGCCGCCGTTCTTCTTCTTTTCCTTCTTTTCCTTCTTCTCGTCCTCGTTGTCGACCGACTCGCCCGGGGCGCCCTGGGTGAAGTAGAAGCCGGAGAAGTCCACCCCTACGAACGGCTCCTTGGGCTCGGGGAACTCCTTGCACGGCCGGCCGTTCATCGCGACGACCATGAAGTCACGGAAGATCGAGGCCGGTGCCTGGCCGCCGGACATGCCGCCCATCGAGAGGTTGGCGTTCGGGTAGCCGACCCAGACCGTGGTGTTCAGCGAGGAGGTGAAGCCGCCGAACCAGGCGTCGGTCGAGTTGTCGGTCGTGCCGGTCTTGCCGGCGGTCGGACAGCCCAGGGCGGCGCCGGTACCGGTTCCGCCCTGAACGTTGGCCTCCATCGCCTTGACCGCCTCGAAGGTCTCGCCGTCGGTGAACTCCTTCACCTTTCCGGTCCGGCCGAGCGAGCGGTCGATGGTGCCGTCAGGGAGCTCGACCTTGGTGATCGCGACCGGCTTGACGCGCCAGCCACCGTTGTTGATCGTCGCGTAGGCGCGGGTCATCTCCAGCGGGGAGACGCCGATCCGCAGTCCGCCGAGGCTCTCCGCCGGGT
>JAUMBN010000175.1:0-3487 GCA_032119675.1 Solirubrobacteraceae bacterium
CGGGCCAGTTCGGCCAGCTCCATCGAGGCGGGCAACGCGCCCGCTTCTTCGAGTGCCTTCCGGACGGCGTCGCAGTCGCCGGCCTCGCAGACCACGTCGACGCCGAGGTTGGTGGCGACCAGGAGAACCGGCAATCCGCCCAGCTCCCCTGGCGCGTTATTGCATTCGCGGGCCCCGAGACCGGTGGCCCCGGCGACCTCCCGCGAGAGGGGGCCCAGGAGCGAGAGCTCGGCGGTCTCGAGCGTTCGCTTGTGCAGCTCTGCGTCGTAGCCGACCAGGCCGTGGCGGATCAGGTCGAAGACCGGCTGCAGGGATACCCGCTCCATGTCGAGAAAGAGCTCGTCGGCCGTGCAGAGCACGCGGATCTCGCCGAGCATCCGGCCCTTGGCCGTGCAGCAGGCGGCGAAGCAGCCGGCCCCGGGCTCGAGTCCCTCGATGTCGTTGGTGGCCAGGGCCCCCAGCGCTTCTCGGGCCTGGCGGCCCGTTATGGCCAGCCGGCCGAGGTAGGAGCGGTCGACGAGGGCGGCGCCGTCGCGGAGGGCGGCGATCTCCTGCTCGTCGGGGGGAGGCGGGCTCACGGCGGGCAAGGATAGGCGCAGCCCGCCTGCGGGAGGAGAAGTTCAGCCTGCTTGATTGAGGAATTAGGCGTGCCATAATCTCTCCGTGAGCGTTTCGGCCCGACCAAGCCCCGCCGTCGAGGACTACGCGAAGGCGATCTACTCGCTCGAGCGCAGCGGCGAAGGCGCCGTCACCACGAGTGACCTGGCCGGAAGGCTGGGAGTCAGCCCGGCCTCGGCCTCGGGCATGGTCAAGCGGCTGGGCGAAATGAGCCTTGTCTCCCACGAGCCTTACCGCGGCGTCTCGCTCACGCCGGCCGGCGAGCGGGTTGCCCTGGAGGTGATCCGCCACCACCGGCTCCTCGAACTGCTGCTGGCCGACCTCGGCGTGCCATGGGACCGGGTCCACGACGAGGCAGAGGTTCTCGAGCACCACATATCCGAAGAGCTCGAGGAGCTCATCGCGGAGCGCTTCGGTGACCCGAGCCGCGACCCCCACGGAGACCCGATCCCTACCGCCGACCTGCGTATCGAGGAGGATCCTTCGACCCGCCTCGAGGCGATGGAGCCCGGTGATTCCGGGCTCTTCGTTCGCGTCTCGGACTCCGACCCGGAGGTCCTGCGCCACCTCGACGGGCTGGGGGTTGCACCCGGCGCAAGCTTCACGGTCGCGCGCCGCGAGCCGTTCGGCGGCCCGCTGGTCGTCGACTTCGGGCCTGCCGGCGAGCACTCACTGGCCCCGGGTCTCACGAGGGCCATGAGGGTCGAGCCGAAGCGGTGAGCGACAAGGCAGCCAGCGGAGCCCGGGCGCCGGAGATTCCCGCCGGGCTCGACCCCGAGACTGCGGTTGAGCCTTCGGTAAGCGACCTCGAGCGCGCTCGCTCGAAGGGGCGCGTCCGCGGCCTGATAGCCGTCCTGGGCCCGGCCTTCGTCGCCTCGGTGGCCTACGTCGATCCCGGCAACTTCGCCAGCAACATCGCCGCCGGTTCGACCTTCGGTTACCTCCTGGTCTGGGTCCTCATCTCGGCGAACCTGATGGCGATGCTGATCCAGTACCTCTCGGCCAAGACCGGGATCGTCACCGGCCGCAACCTTCCCCAACTCTGCCGGGACGAGTTTCCACGCCCGGTGAGCCGGGGCCTGTGGGTCCAGGCCGAGCTGGTGGCGATGGCCACCGACGTTGCGGAGTTCGTCGGTGCCGCCCTGGCCCTGAACCTGCTCTTCGGTGTCCCGCTCTTCCCGGCGGCCCTGATCACCGCGGTTGTCTCGTTCGGGATCCTCGGCCTGCAGACCAGGGGCTACCGGCGGTTCGAGATCGCCATCGCCTTCTTCTTCGGGATCATCCTGCTCGGCTTCCTCTACAACCTCCTGCGGATCGGCTTCGACGCGGGCGAGGCGGCGGCCGGGCTCGTCCCCTCCTTCGAGGGGACCGACAGCGTCCTGCTGGCCGCGGCGATCCTTGGGGCAACGGTGATGCCCCACGTGATCTACGTCCACTCTGCCCTGACCCAGCGCCGCATAAGGCCCCGCGACGACCGCGAGCGACGCTCCCTGCTCCGTTTCCAGCGGGCCGACGTGGTCGCCGCGATGGGCCTCGCCGGGCTGGTCAACCTCTCGATGCTGCTCATCGCCGCCTCGCTCTTTTACGAGAGCCCGCTCAACGCCACCGACACGATCGAGGGCGCTTACGAGGGCTTCAACTCGCTGGTGGGACCCGAGGCGGGGCTGGCCTTCGCGCTGGCCCTGCTGGCCTCCGGCATGTCGAGCTCGAGTGTCGGCACCTACGCCGGCCAGGTGGTGATGCAGGGCTTCATCGACCGTTCGATCCCGCTGGCGCTCCGGAGGGCGGTCACGATGGCGCCGGCCCTGGTGATCATCGCCATCGGAGTCAGCCCCACCGATGCCCTGGTGATCAGCCAGGTGGTCCTCTCCTTCGGCATCCCGTTCGCCCTGGTCCCGCTCGCCATCTTCACCAGCCGCCGCAGCCTGATGGGGAACTTCGTGAACGGCCGGCTCACCGTCCTGGCCGCCGTGGTGGTGGTCTCGCTCGTGGTCGCGCTGAACCTGTTCCTGCTCGCCCGCCTCTTCTTCGCCCAGGGGTAAGCCGGAGCCGGGGCCGGTAACCTCCGGGGCGATGGCGCTCTCAGACACCTTCCAGGAGGCGATCGACTCGCTCCCCGACGACTGGTCGGACCTGGAGATGGACCTGCGGATCCTCGACGAGAGTCGCTACGTCGAGGCCGCGACCTTCCTCGTCGTCTGCAACGCCCAGCCCTATTCCCGGCACGACTGGCACTGGCGAATCCTCTGCGCGCACCGGTTCGGCCACGCCGCCGCGCCCGAGGCTGTCCACCGCGGACTGCTCTTCCTGGACGAGGCCGGGATCGAGGGCGAGCTGGCCGTGCGGGACGTGCGGACCGGTCGTGCCCCGGTCTTCGAGGCCTGGGGCCGGCCCGAGAGCGTGCGCGAAGAGTTCCGCCGCGTCTACAGCCAGTAGCCGGTGGCTGAGGTAGTCGCCCTCGTGCCCGACCTGCTCTTCGGGTCCCGGGTGGAAGCGATGCTCGCCGGCGCCGGCCATTCGGTAACTCTCGTGGCCGAGCCCGGCAGGGCGCTGGAGCTCGCGAAGGGGGCCGACGTGCTCGTGGTCGACCTGGCCGGTGGGGAGATAGACGGCCCGGCACTGCTCGCCGGTGGGCCGGCGGGAGCCGTGACGCTCGGCTTCTACAGCCACGTCGAGCCGGAGGTCCGCGACCGGGCGCTGGATGCCGGCTTCGACCAGGTGGTTCCGAGGTCGCGGATGAATCGCGAAGGCGCCGACCTGGTCTCCAGGCTCGCGTCCGGGCCATAGACTTCGCTCGCTCCATGAGCCGCCGGGTCACCTTTTCGCGCAACTACACGCTCTCGCTCTCGCGGACGTGCCAGTGCTACTG
>JAUMBN010000176.1:0-9949 GCA_032119675.1 Solirubrobacteraceae bacterium
CGGCGGCCGGGGCCGCCCGGCTCGAGGGTGCCGTCAACGCCGCGGCCGCCTCGGGGGCCATCAGCGCCGCGACACGGAGTGAGTACCTGCGCGTGGTCGCCCGCGCCCGCTCCACGGCGTCGCGCCTCGGCGGCTCACGCCGGGCGGCGATCAACGCGGTGATCGCCAACTTCTCGCGCATGACCCTCACCGCGTCGAGGCTGCGGCCCGCGATCGAGACCGTCCGCCGCAACGCCCAGTGGTTCGGCTCCAACGGCGCCGGCGGCTGGGGTGGCCGGGTCACCTTCCGGGACAGCTGGCTGGTCTGGCAGTTCTACCCCGGGCAGGGGCTCCAGGTGCAGTGGCTCGGGTCGTTCGGACGACTCAACGGCCTCTACCTCTCCAAGTCGCGCGACAGCAAGATCCGCTCGATGGCCCGCGAGATGTCGAGCATGGCGGTCGAGCGCGCCGGCGGGGTCGCCTGGGAGTACATGTTCCGCTTCGGTGGCGGGCGCCCCCCGTGGGTGAGCGCGATCTCCCAGGGCACCGCCCTGCAGGCGCTCTCCCGCGCCGGCCACGATCTCAAGGAGCGAGAGTTCCTGCGCGTCGCCGACCGGGCGTTGGGCGTCTTCCGCGCCGCTCCGCCGTCGGGTGTGCGGGTCCGCACCTCGCGCGGGACCCACTACCTCGCTTACTCCTACGCACCGGGGCAGCGCATCTATAACCAGTTCTTCCAGGGGCTGATCGGCCTTCACACCTACGCGAAGATCGCCGACGACGGCGGCGCCCGGCGGCTCTTCCTCGAGGGCGAGAAGCAGGCCAGGGCCGAGGTCCGACAGTCCGATACCGGCTCCTGGAGCCTCTATCAGCCGGGCGAGTACTCGACGGTCGAGTACCACAAGCTCCTTCGCGACTTCGTGCGGGGCCTCTGCGACCGGCTCCGCCAGGACCGCGAGAGGGCTGCGGTGGACCTGCGGGAGAAGAAGGGCCCGGACGCGGTGCTGTTGGACTTCGCCGACTTCCCCGACCCCGAGCCCTACTGCATAACCACCCAGCGCTTCTACAACTACCTCTATAAGCGACTGGGCCGCTGGAACCCCAATTAGTAACCGGGAACGTCGCCGCCCGGTCCTAGACTCGGGCCATGGCCGAGAAGCCCACCACCTGGATACTCACCGGCTCAACCGGCAACTTCGCCGCCACTCGTGACCTCGGCTTCGAGCTGATCGGATTCAAGGAGCGCCGGCGCAAGCAGGCCGAGTCGATGGAGATCGGCGACCGGATCATCTTTTACCTCACCAAGGTCATGGCCTTCGGGGGCTCGGTGACCGTCACCTCCGACCTGTTCGAGGACCGCGAGCCGGTCTGGCCCGGCAAGCCCGGAAACCCCGATCCCTACCCGTGGCGACGCGAGACCGAGCCCGAACTGGTCCTCGACGAGGATGCCTGGGTCCCGGCCGAGAGCGTCAAGGACGATCTCGAGCACATCCGCAAGTGGCCGGCCGAGCACTGGAAGCTTGCCTTTCAGGGGCAGCTGCGCACGGTCAGCGACGCCGACGCACGCGTGCTCATGAAGCGAATGAGGGCGGCGGCCGGCGTCAAGGCGTGAGCGGCACGGCATCCCGACGGCTGGGCGGCTGGCGGGAGCTCTTTCCCGAACAGAGGCTTGCTGTCCTGGCGTCGGTGGGAATCGTCCTCTCGATGCTCCTGCCCTGGTACCAGCAGAAGGGGCTCATCACCCGGCCCAACGGCACCACGGTCGAGCTGAGCGACTCGCTCAACGCCTTCCAGGCCTGGGGCTTCATCGAGGCGTCGATCCTGCTGGTAGCCGTCGCCGTGGTCCTGCTCTGCGTAGCCCGGGCCGACCGGCGCGCCTTCCACCTTCCGGGCGGCGACGGCGCGGTGATCATGGCCGCCGGCGCCTGGGTGATGTTCCTGGTCTTCTACCGCCAGCTCGACCGGCCCACCGGAAACGAGACCGGGGTCCTTCGGCCGGCCGGCAGCCCGGCCTGGAGCCCGGTCGGGGTCGACTGGGGGATCTTCGTCACCTTCGTGCTCGGGGCGCTGCTTGCCTGGTGCGGGTGGCGGATGCACGCCCGCCATCGCCCGGAGCCGCTGCGGGACGGCGACGACCCGCGCACGCGCACCGTCGAGGGCGACCCCTCCTCGGTGGCCGGCCCTCCCGGTGGCTACCCGCCTGCGCCCGCACCGGTTGCGCCACCGCCGCCCTCCGCCCCTGCTGCGCCGGAACCGGCCGGCGGCGACCCGGATCCGCCTCCCGTGCCCGGACCAGCCCCTGAGCCCGAGACGCGCGCTGGGAGGATCGCGCGCGACGAAGGCACCCCCGGCCCCTAGACTTGGCCGCCGGATGGCCGACGGACCTGAAAGCGCGAAGGCGGTCGAGACGGGCCTGAGATCGGTCGGGTACCTGCCCGACGAGTCGACCGCGCTCGTCTCCTTCCTGGCCGCGAGACTGGGCAAGCCGGTGCTGGTTGAGGGTCCCGCCGGCGTCGGCAAGACGCAGCTGGCCAAGTCGCTGGCCGAGCTGATGGGACGCCGCCTGGTGAGGCTCCAGTGCTACGAAGGCCTCGACGAGGCCAAGTCGCTCTACGAGTGGAACTACCGCAAGCAGCTCCTGCGAATCCAGGCCGAGGCCGACGGAACCGGCTGGACCGAAGTGCAGGAGGACATCTTCGGGCCCGAATTCCTGCTCGAGCGGCCGCTGATGACGGCGATCGCCTCCGAGGAGCCGGTGGTCCTCCTCATCGACGAGATCGACAAGACCGACCAGGAGTTCGAGGCGATGCTGCTCGAGCTCCTCTCCGACTTCCAGATCAGCGTTCCCGAACTCGGGCGGATCGAGGCGACCACGATGCCGCTCGTGCTGCTCACCTCCAACAACTCGCGCGAGCTGACCGAGGCCCTGAAGCGCCGATGCCTCTACCTGTGGATCGACTACCCGTCGCTCGAACACGAGCTCGAAATCGTCCGGCTGCACGCGCCGGAGCTGCCGGAGAGGGTCGCCGCACGCCTGGTCGAGATCGTCGCCATGGTCCGCGACCTCGACCTGAAGAAGCCACCCTCGATAGCGGAGTCGATCGACTGGGCGCGCGCGCTCCTGCTGCTGGGCGCCACCGACATCGACCGGAAGACCTTCACCGAGACGATGTCGATAATCGTCAAGCACCGCACCGACATGGACATCGTGACCGAGCGCGTGGGAGTGAAGCTCGACCCCACGCAGGACGCCGTCGATGCCGCCGCTGCCGGCTGACGGCGGCCGCCGCCCGGACCCGCGGGCTGCGGCCCTGTTCGCAGGCGGCGGCGAGCAGGCCGGAGGCATCGCGGGGCGGATCGTCGAGTTTGCCGAGGAGCTGCGCGGAGAAGGCGTGAAGATCGGCACCAGCGAGCTGCTAGACGCGCTCGCGGCACTGCCCGAGGTGGAGTGGACCCGGACCGGCCCCTTCCGCGCGGCGCTCTCCACGACGCTGGCCAAGTCGCCCGAGGACCGGGCGATCTTCGAGATCGTCTTCGACCGCTTCTTCTTCAGGGCCGCCGAGTTTGCGGCCCTGGAGAACGAGATCGGCGAGGCCGGGGGCGGGATGGACGAAGCCGGGGCCGAGCTCAACCTCGAGACCCTGCGCCAGCAGATCGCCGAGGCGGTGGCCGCCCAGGACGAGGACGCAATGCGCGACCTGGCGCGCCTGGCCATCGCCGCCTTCGGCCGGCAGGCCGAAGGCTCCGGCGTCCTCGGCGTCGATGTCCAGAGAATCCGCAGGCAGCTCGGCCTGCGCAGCGAAGCCCAGCCCGACCTCCCACAAGACGACCCTCGCAGCGCCGGCCTCCCCAGGGATGGAATCCGGCGGTTCGAGGCGCTGCTGCGCCGGGAGCTCGAGCGGCGCCAGATCGAGAGGACCGAGACCCTCCCGGCGGCCCGCCCGCTCAACGAGCTCGATCGCGCGCTGCCCACCGGGCCACTGCAGGACCTGGCCGGCGTCCACCGGGTGGTGATGCAGCTCAAGCGCCGTCTCAAGACCCAGGGGCAGGAGACCCGCGGCCGCAAGCGCCACGCCCACGTGGACGTCAGGCGGACGATGCGCGCCTCCCTCCAGACCGGCGGCGTGCCGGTCAACCTGCGCTTCCGCCCCCAGCGCCCGCGGCGTCCCGAGCTGTTCGTGGTCTGCGACGTCTCGACCAGCGTCACCAGCGCCTCGGTCTTCTTCCTCTCGGTGATGCATGCGCTCCACGACTCGTTCCGCAAGATGCGCTCGTTCGTCTTCATCGAGCGGGTCAGCGAGGTGACCGACGTATTCCACAAGGAGCGCGACTTCAGGGCGGTCAGCGAGGCGATTGCCCGGGACGCCGGCGTGGCCGACATCTCCGGCTATACGGACTACGGGCGCGTCTGGAACGAGCTGCTGGAGGAGATTCAGGACGACCTCCACCCACGCGCCACCCTGATCGTGCTCGGCGATGCGCGCACCAACGGCCGCGACCCGAAGGCCGAAGCCTTCGGCCAGATCGCCTCACGCGCCGGGCGCGCCTACTGGCTCAACCCGGAGCCGCGCCTCTACTGGAACTACGGCGACTCGGTGATCGACTCCTACGCCGAATACTGCGAGGCCCACGAGTGCTGGACCGCCGCCCAGCTCGAGGACTTCGTCAAGGCGCTCACCTCTCCTGAAGCCGCGCGGCACTGAGCGGCTTCCGCTTCCCGGCAACGCGGCCCCGGAACGAAAACGGGCCGCCCTTGGGCGGCCCGTCGAAAAGCTCCGTGGCGGCCACGCGGGCCGCACAGTGCTCAGATCGCTACGACGTCCTTGGCGGCGGGACCCTTCGGGCCCTCCTCCGACTCGTACTCGACCTTGGCGCCCTCGGCCAGGGACTTGTAGCCCTCGCCCAGAATCGCGGAATGGTGGACGAAGAGGTCCTTGCCGCCGTCATCGGGAGTGATGAAGCCGTAACCCTTCTCGTCGCTGAACCACTTGACTGTTCCTGTCGCCATCGAATTACCTCCGGCGTTGTGTGCTGCTACCTGCCGGGGATGCTTTTCGGGCAAACATGCGGGCGCTAACACTGCTTTCGTCGCGTCTCTGCGCGACACTTACCAACGTGACGCTAGCAAGTCGGCCCCCCAGCCACCACCCGGCCCGCGCCGCACGGGCCGCAGCCGCCGTGGCCGTGCTCTCGGTGGCCCTCGGGCTCGCAGCCTGCGGGGAGCGTCAGGACGGGACCGGCAAGCCGCGCCAGCAGGAGCTCTCGGTCGTCCTGGATACGGCGCCCAACGCCAACCACGTCGGCCTTGTCCAGGCGATCGGCGACGGCAGCTTCCGGGCCGCCGGGCTCGAGGTGTCGACCTCTGTCGCACCCAGGCCTGCCGGCACGCTCCAGGAGGTCGGCTCGGGCCGGGCCGACTTCGCTATCTCCCATGCCCCCCAGCTCCTGATCGAGCGCTCCGGCGGGCAGGACCTCGTCGCCGTTGCCGCGATCGTCCAGCGCCCGCTCACTTCGCTGATGAGCACCGGCGACACCCCGGTCGACCCCCGCAAGCTCGAGGGCTCGAAGATCGGGGCCGGAGGCCTGGATTTCCAGGAGGGCTTCCTCGACGAGATCCTCTCCTCGGCCGGGGTCGACACATCGAAGGTGAAGGTCGTCGACGTCGGCTACGGGCTCGCGAAGGCGATGACTTCCAGGCGGGTCGACGCAACGATTGGCGCCTACTGGAACGTCGAAGGGATCGAGCTGCGACAGGCGCGCAAGCGTCCCCGCACGCTTCCGGTCGACCGGGCCGGGGTCCCCTCCTACAACGAGCTGGTCCTCGTGGCCCGCGAGCAGACCGTCCGCAACGACGGGCCGCTGGTCAGGCGCTTCGTGCAGGCGCTGCAGCGTGGCAGCGCCGCGGCCCGCAATAACCCCGCGGCGGGGGCACAGGCATTGCGCGATGCAGCCCCCGGCACGAGCGCGAAGGAGGCAAGCGCGACCGTCGAAGCCACCCTCCCGCTCCTCTTTCCCAGCGACGCGCGGCGGCCGTTCGGGTGGATGAACCCCGACCGCTGGCAGTCGCTCTCGGACTGGATGGTCAGGCGGGACCTGCTCAAGCCCGGGAGCGAGCCACTGGCCGCGCTCACCAACGAGTACCTGCCCGGAGAAGGGGTACCGCCGCCCGAATAGGCGGGGCCGGCGGCGGCAGCCGGTCCGGGCGGGCTCCCCGGGGCGCGAACGCGGCCTAGCGGCCGAGCATGTGAACGTCCACGAGGAAAGACCTCGAGGCCGCGACCTGCTGGCGCCGGCGGCGGCCGACCCGCCGGCCGGCCGGGCTCCTGCGGCGCCTGGCTACCACGGCGGCGGCTACCGCCCCGGCGACAAAGGACCCCCCGACCACGGCTGCCTGCGTGGCTACCAGCTCCCCGGTGGAGCGTCGGCCGGGAAGCCGGCGAACGTCCCCGACGATAACGCCCTCGACCTCCTCGGGCTCGCCCTGCGGGTCCTGGCTGTTCGGGGCAGTCGCCACGAGCGCAAGCCTAGCCGCTGATCGTCCCGGCCTGCGCCACGTCGGCAATGACCTCCTGCCCGGCGGCCGGTGCCCTCGGGGCCATTCGCCACGGGAAGGCCTCGGCGTACGGCAGCGAGGGCTCGGCCTTCTCGTCGAGCATCTGCTCGTAGAAGCGGTATCGCCGCACGACCTCCCCGCCCATCCCCTCCATGGCCCGGTTCATCGCCCTGTTGGTCTCGAGGATCCAGCCCATCTCGCCGTGGGTCTGAGGAGTGCTCTCGGCCGAGTCGTAATGCATCTCGTAGAGGCGGGCGGCGACACCGTACTGCTGGTACTCGGGCTTGACCCCAAGTGCGAAGACGCGGACGCGGTCGATGCTCTTGCGGCCCCTGAGCAGCCTCAGCCAGCCGAAGGGGAAGAGGCGCCCGTTGCCGACCTTCGCCACCGCCTGGTTGAAGTCGGGAAGGGTCAGCGCCGCGCCGACGACCTCGCCCGTTTCGTCCAGCTCGGCGACCATCGCCCAGTTCTCGTCGAGCACGAACTTCAGGTTCTCGGCGTAGGCGTGAACCTCTTTCTCGTCCAGCGGTACGAACCCCCAGTTGCGCTCCCAGGCGGCGTTGTAGATCTGCAGGAAGCGGTCAACCTCGTCATGGAGGTCCTTCTTGCGCATGTAGCGGCAGGTGATCCCGTGCTCGGACTTGACCTTTGCCGCGACCTCCCAGATCCCCGGATGGACCTCGTCCCGGTTTTCGACGTGAAGTGACCACATGTAGGTGTCCATCGCCTTGCGCAGCCCGCAGGCCTCCTCGAGCAGCTCCCGGTAGTAGGGAAAGTGCCACTCGGTGAGGATGATCGGGGTCAGCTCGTAGCCCTCCACCAGGAGCCCGCACTCATCGTTGGTGGTGAAGCTCATCGGGCCGACCATGCGGTCTCGCCCGCGCTCGCGGTTCCAGTCGGCCGCGGCGCGAACCAGGGCCCTGGCCGCCTCCGGGTCGTTCTCGCACTCGAAGAAGCCGAAGAGGCCCCAGCGGTTGTCCTGGAAGGCGTTTAGGTTCTCGTCGACATGGGCGGAAATCCGGCCAACTACGCGACCGTCGCGCCGAGCCAGGAAGAACTCGACCTCGGCATGCTCGAAGAAGGGGTTCTTCTTCGGGTTCAGGTGCTGGCGGCGTTCGAATCGCAGCGGGGCAACCCAGTTAGGCTCTCCCCCGTAAAGGCGGTAGGGGAACTCGAAAAAGTCGCGACGATCCCTTCGCGTCCGGACCGGACTTACCTCGACTTCCACGAACGCCACCGTATATGACCACCACTCCCACAGACCTCTTCGCCAAGATCCGCGGCCACGAGCGCGAGGAGCAGCTGCGGATGGCCCGTGAGGCCGACCTCCTCCCCTACTTCCGCATGCTCGACGGCCCCGCGCGGCCGGTCGTGGAGATGGAAGGGGCCGAACGGATCATGCTCGGGTCGAACAACTACCTCGGCCTCACCGGGGACGAGCGCGTCCTTCAGGGCGCGCGTGACGCCCTCGAGCAGTACGGCACAGGCCTGACCGGGTCGCGGCTGCTCAATGGCACGATCCCCCTTCACACCGAACTGGAGAGCGAGATCGCCGACTGGATGGGTACCGAGGCCGCGATGGTCTTCACCACAGGCCATCAGACGAACCTCGGGACGATCGGGACGATCGCCGGCCCCGGGGACACGGTGATCGCCGACTCCGGCGACCATGCTTCGATCCTCGACGGGTGCATCCAGTCCAAGGCCAAGCTCAGGCCGTTCCGCCACAACCGGATGGAGAAGCTGGAGAAGCAGCTCGAGCGGGCCGGCGGGGACGGCGGTGGCGTGCTGGTGGTGGTCGACGGCGTCTTCTCGATGGAGGGCGACATCGCGCCTGTGGACGAGATTGCCGCCCTCTGCCAGGCGCATGGCGCCAGGCTGCTCGTCGACGACGCACACGGAGCCGGCGTCCTGGGCGCGCGTGGCTCGGGAACCCCGGAGCTGATGGGCGTCGAGGAGAAGGTCGACCTGCGCACCGGGACCTTCTCCAAGTCCCTTGCCTCCTGCGGCGGCTTCGTGGCCGGGCAGGCCGACGTGATCGACTACCTGCGTATCTCGTCCCGGGCCTACCTCTTCACCGCCTCGGCGGTGCCGGCGGCGATCGGGGCTGCGCTAGCGGCCCTGCGGATCGTGCGCTCCGACGAAGGTCCCGGGCTCTTCTCCGCGGTGCTCGACAACGCCCGCTACCTGCGCGATGGGCTGGCCGCCCTCGGGTACGCGGTCGTGGAACCCCAGCCCCTCCCGGCCGAGGGAGCACAGCTCGACGCACCCGGCGTCATGGGCGAGACGATCGTTACCCCGATCGTCCCCGTGGTGGTTGGTGACGACTGGAAGGCAGTACTGCTCTGGCGTGCCCTCTGGGATGCCGGCGTGTTCGTCAACACCGCCCTTCACCCGGCCGTGCCGCCGAGCGGCGCCCTGCTGCGCACGAGCGTCATGGCGACCCACTCGCGCGACGACCTCGACCGATCGCTCGAGGCTTTTGCCTCGGTCAAGGGCGAATTCGAGTCCGAGCACGGGCCGCTGCCGGGCCCCGGCTCCCACTGACCGGCACGAAGGCGCGCCCTACCCGTTTCGGGCGGTCAGATTTCGCCGCTCAGAGCGGCGGTTTTGTTAAGGAGTCGTTGAACCGGTGCCCCGTTTTTTCCTATGTTGCCGACAGACGCCAACGACAAACGTCGGCGGGGGCGAAGGAGAGGCGGTCCGGACCTACAGGGGGTCATGGCCGCGCCGGATCGCCCCCGGCGCACAGAGCTTCCGGCCCCTGTTGGGGGGCGTCTGAACAACCAGCCTTTTTCGTGCGACCTGCCGCCCAGGCGGCTCGGAGGATCAATGACGCAGACAGTCGAGGGAAAGAAGACGGCCACCACCGGGAGGAACGGCTCGGCGACGCCGCAGCACCTCCAGGCACTTGAGCGTGCCAACACGGTGAGGCTCGCGCGGGCCGAGCTCAAGCGCCAGGTCGCGGCCGGCAAGGTCTTGGCCGCCGACGTGATCCTTGACTGTCCCTGGGAAGCCGAGTCGATGAGCGTCTCGGACCTGATCACCAGTCAGCGCCGCTGGGGCCGCACCCGCTGCCGGCGCCTGCTGCAGTCGATTCCCGTTCCCGAGCAGAAGGCGATCGGCTCGCTCACCGACCGCCAGCGCAAGGCCCTGGCCGAGCAGCTGGCCCGATAGGACAGGATCAGCCGGCGTCGGCCACGATCTCGAGGATGTGGCCGTCGGGGTCCCGGAGGTAGACCGAGACCAGGCCGCCGCGCTCATGCAGCGGGGTCGTGGGTATCTCCCTTGACTGGAGGTAGTCCCTCCATGCGCCCACCTCGCCGGCAGACCCGACACGCAGGGCGAGGTGGTGGACAGACCCCGTTCCCTGGGCCGCCGGCTCCATCTGCGGATACTCGAGGAAGGAGAGCTGCAGGC
>JAUMBN010000177.1:0-5771 GCA_032119675.1 Solirubrobacteraceae bacterium
CCGCAATTTGCGCAGTTGTGTTGGCCTCCGGCAACGAAGAGAGGCTTACCGGGAACTACTCGGTCGCTTCGGGCTCGCCGGTGGGCTCGGCGGGAGCCTCGGCTTCGGCGGGAGCCTCGGCTTCGGCGGTAGCCTCGGCTTCGGCCGGGGCTTCGCTCTCGGCGACGACTTCCACCTCTGCCTCGGCGGGAGCCTCGGTCTCGGCAGGAGCTTCGGCCTCCACTTCGGCCACGGCGACGGGCTCCTCGGCCGCGGGGGCCTCGGCAGCGGGCTCGGCCGGAGCCATGTCCTGCGCCGTGGTGCCGGACTCGGCCGGCGATTCGGGCGGCGGTGCGGCCTGGCGAAGGTCGGGCGGCGCCGGGGTTCCCGGGCGGTCCTTGATGATCCGGAAGCGGGTCACCGCGTCGGCGATGCGCAGCATGTTGGAGAGCTGGTCGAGCGTGGCCGGCGGGCACTGGAACTGGATCAGCTCGTACTCGGCGCGCTTCTCGTGGTCGATTTCGTAGGCCAGCGCGCGGTCGCCGTAGTCGTGGTCGGCCACCATGGAGCCGTCGCGCTCGATCAGGGCCTTGGCCTCGCTGCGAACCTTCGACCGGTCGGCCTCGGGGGCCTTCGGGTCGAGCATCAGCATCAGGTCGTATGTGGGGGCAGGGGCCACCATCGCGGCGCGACGATAGCAGGGGGGGAAGGCCCTGGACCCCGTCGCTATGGCTCCTGTGGGCCTTCATTCACTGCGATCCGGTCGTCTGCGGCGCCTGGCATTCCCGGCCGCCGGCGTGGGCCTCCTCGCTCTGCTGGCGCTGTGGCCGAGGCTGGCCCCGGCCGGTCCCGAACCGCCCGATCCGACGCCCCGGCCGGTTATCTCCGGGGCCGTGGCGCAGCCGGGCGACGAGGGCGGGGAGCCGGGCTACGCCCCTGGCCCCGGGCGCGCCAACGCCCCGGAAGGCGTGGACGGAGAGGCCCGGCCCGGTCGCGACGGACGCCGCAGGCAGGGGCAGGAGCGCCGCAGGCAGAGTGAGGAGCGACGCCGGGGCAGACGCGGCGGCAGGGCCGCTGCGCCCGGAAAGGCGAGGGCACGAAATCCCGCCACGCCGCGGGCCGCTCCACCGGGTCGGCCGGCGCCACCAGCGCCGGCGCAGGCCTCGCCAGCTCCGGCCGCGCCGCCACCCGCGTCGCCTTCCCCCGCGCGCGAGTTCGGCTGGCCGTGAGCGGCCCTCAGGCCGCGTCGACCTTGTCCTTGCGGCGGATGTCGGCGAGCTGGTCGTCGATCCAGTCGCCGGGGTTGCGCGCGGTGACGATGCTCTTCAGGCCCTCGATTCGCCGCTCGCGCTCCTCCATCGGCATCGTCAGGGCGAGGTGGATGGAGTCGGCCAGCTCCTGGATGTCGAACGGGTTCACGCTCAGGGCAAATTCGCCGAGCTCCTCGTGGGCGCCGGTGTTCTCCGAGAGGATCGAGACCCCAGCCCGCCGGTTGACCAGCGGGCCCTCCTTGGCCACCAGGTTCATGCCGTCGAACATCGCGTTGACCAGCAGCACGTCGTAGGAGCGGTAGCTGGCCATCGCCTCGGCGAGGTTGTCGCGCAGCTTGAGCTGGATGGGCATCCAGTCCGGGGAACCGTGGCGCAGGTTCACCACCGCGACCATCGCCTCGATCCGCTGCAGGTACTCGGCGTACTCGGGCACGTCGGTACGCGAGGGCATCAGCTGGGCGATGAACGAGACCCGCTCAAGGAACTCGGGGTGCTGCTCGAGGAAGAGGTCGTAGGCGGCAAAGCCGCGCAGCACGTTCTTTGAGAGGTCGGCGCGGTCGACGCGGGTGATCAGGAACTCGCGGCGGTGGCGGTCCAGCACCGCCTCGAACTCCAGCGTCTCCGGCGAGTCGGCCACCCTTTCGGTCGCCCTGGCGTCGATCGGCAGCGGGTAGGCGCGAACCCACACGTCGCGGCCGTCGTGGTTGACGATCCCGGTCTCGAAGTCGACCTCCAGCCCCAGCAGGTCGCGGCAGCACTGCAGGAAGTTTCGCCGGTAGGCCTCGGTGTGCAGGCCGATGATGTCGTTGGCCAGCAGCCCGTGGTAGATCTCGTCGCGGATCCAGGTCGGCAGCACCCTCCAGGCGTCCGACTGCGGCCACGGGATGTGGATGAAGTGGGTGAGGAAGGCGTCGGGCCGCGCCGCGCGGACCAGGGCCGGCAGCGTGTAGAGGTGGTAGTCGTGGATCATCACGATCGCCTCCTCCTGCTCGGCGATCTCGTCGATCACCGCCTCGGCCAGGTCCCGGTTGACGACGTTGTAGCCGTCCCTGAAGGAGTCGATCTCGTTCTGGCGCACGTCCGGCGCGTTGGAGAGGTCCCAGAGGTAGTGCTGGATGAACCACAGCATCGGGTTGGCGAAGATGTTGTAGAAGCGGTCGTAGGCGACCGGGTCGCTGGCCACCAGGCGGATCTCGTACTCGCCGCCGCCCGGAGCCTCGACGGTTATCGCCTTGCCCTGCGCCTCCTCGGCGACCGCGACATCTCCCTCGCTCATCGCGCTGGCCACCCAGACCGCGTCGCGGTGGGAGGCAAGCCCGGTCAGCGCGGTCACCAGGCCGCCGCCGCCGCGGTGGGGGACGCCCTCGTCGTCGAAGGTGACCGGACCCCGGTTTGAGACCAGTACGAAGGGTTTGGACTCCACGGTGCGAGCCTACCCGGCGACCGGCTCGGCGGCGGGAGCCGGCGCCCCGGGCAGCTCCACCACGAAGGTCGTGCGCCCCGGACGGCTCTCCACCGTTAGCTCGCCGTCCATACGCCCGGCCAGCTCGTGGGCGATCGCCAGGCCGAGCCCGGCACCGCGGGTCCCGTCCGAGGTGTAGAAGGGCTCGAAGACCCGGTCGATCTCGCCGCGCGGCACGCCGGGCCCGAAGTCGGTGACCGCGATCCGTGCCCGCCGCCCCTTGCGGCTGACGGCGATCACCGCGTCGGTTCCCTCGGCGGTGTGGGCGACCGCGTTGTCGACCAGGATCCGCACCACCTGCGCCAGCCGCTCCGGGTCGCAGATCGCCTGCACCGGATCGGCGGGCAGGCGGATCTCCAGGCGCGATTCGTGGCCGGCCAGGGCGGGAACGAACTCACCGGCCACCGCCTCGGCCAGCTTGCCGACGTCGGTCGGACGGCTCTCCAGGGCCACGGCGCCGGCGTCGATCCGGGAGAGGTCGAGCAGGTCGGTGGTGAGCTTGCCAAGCCGGTCGACACCCTCGCGCAGCTGGGCCAGGAAGCGGTCGCGGGTCTCCTCGTCGAGCTCCTCGTCCTCGAGCAGCTCGACGAAGCCGCCGAGCGAGAAGATCGGGGTGCGCAGCTCGTGCGAGGCGGTGGCGATGAAGCGCCGCCGGGCGCTCTCCAGCTCGGCGAGCTGGCCCTGCATCTCGTCCAGGGCGCCGGCCAGGCGCCCGAGCTCGTCGTCGCTGTCCACCACGAAGCGGGCGCTGAAGTCGCCGGCGGCCACGCGGCGGGCGGTCTGCTCCAGGCGCCCGACCCGCCGGCCGAAGGCGCGGGCCACGAGGTAACCGGCCAGCAGGGCGGCGATCAGGGCGATCACCGTGGCCAGCAGGATCCGGTTGCGCACGAGCGAGACGTTCTTCTCGATGTCGTTCAGCGGCGAGGAGAGAACCAGCACGTTGCTCAGCACCCGCCGGCCGTTCTCCGCGTTGGTCGAGTAGAGGGGGATCGCCGTCTCCACCACCCGCTCGGAACCGAGGCTCTCGGTGGCGGTCTCCACCTTCCCGGAGGCGATCGTTGCCAGCGCCGCCGGGAAGCGCAGCTCCCCGATGTCGGCGCGGCGGTTGGAGTCGGATTTCACGAACGGCTCGCCCCCGGTGCCGGCCGGGGCCCCGATCAGGGTGACGCGGGCGTTGGCGCGGTCGGCGGCGTCCTTCACCTGGCGGTCGATCGTCGTCACCGGCTCCCCCCGGGAGATGCCGGCGTTGATCGAGACACCGAGCCGCTCGCCGTCGGCCTGGAGGAGCGCCGCGCGCTCGTCGACCAGGCTCGACTCCAGCCGCGGCACCACGCCGACGTAGACGATCGCCATCGCGCCCAGCGTGATGGCGAAGAAGATGAGCGCCAGCCGGTTGGCGATCGAGTCGGTGTCGAACATCAGCCCTCGTCGTCGCGGAAGCGGTAGCCCACGCCGCGCACCGTCAGCAGGTACTCGGGCGAGGCCGGCTCCTTCTCGATCTTCTCGCGCAGGTGGCGGATGTGGACGTCGACCGTGCGCGGGTCGCGGTAGTCGCTGCCGCCCCACACCTGCCCGAGGAGCTGGTCACGGCTCCACACCCGCCCGGGGCTGCCGGCGAGCGCCATCAGGATCTCGAACTCGACGAAGGTCAGCTCGACCGGTTCGCCGCCGACGGTCACCGTGCGCTTGAGCGGGTCGATCCTCAGCTCCCCCTCCTCGATCACCCCTTCGCCGTCGTCGGGCTCGCGCGCCATCGCCGAGCGGCGCAGCAGCGCCTTGACGCGGCTGCGCAGCTCCCGCACCGAGAACGGCTTGGTGATGTAGTCGTCGGCGCCGAGTTCGAGGCCGACGATCTTGTCGACCTCCTCGGACTTGGCGGTCAGCATGATGATCGGCACCGGGCTGGAGGCGCGCAGCCGCCGGCAGCACTCCAGGCCGTCCATCCGGGGCATCATCACGTCGA
The DNA here is from genome assembly GCA_032119675.1 of Solirubrobacteraceae bacterium. Taxonomy (GTDB): domain Bacteria; phylum Actinomycetota; class Thermoleophilia; order Solirubrobacterales; family Solirubrobacteraceae; genus F1-60-MAGs163. The sequence continues at coordinate 4,676 of JAUMBN010000177.1, forward strand.
GGACAACCAGGTCGAATTCCGACTCTCCGAAGAGCTCGAGCGCCTCCTTGCCGTCGCGGGCCTGGACGACCTCGTAGCCGTCCTTGCGCAAGGGGTAGGAGAGGAGCTCCTGGACCGACTGCTCGTCGTCGACGAGGAGGATGCGAGGCGTCTGCCCTGACATCGGCTTTCCAGAGGCTACGCGCTTTACCCTGCGGGGAGGCAATGCTTGACCCGCGCATCTATCGCGGGGCGCTCCTCGTGGCGCTCCTGGCGGTCATCGTCGTTGCCTTCTCCCTCGAGAACCGGCCCGAGCCGATCCGGACGACCCTCGCGCCTGCCGCCTTCGAGGGCGCCCGGGCCGAGCGGCTGCTCGAGCGCCTCACGGCCGAGTTCCCTAGCCGCCGTCCCGGCAGCACCGGCGACAACTCCCTGGCGCGGAGGGTGGCCGGCGAGCTGCGGGGCGTCCTTCCGGGGGTGACCGTGAGCACGCGCAGGATCGAGGGTGCGCTCACGGTCGACGGGCGCCGCGACCTGGTGAACGTCGAGGCCTTCCAGCCCGGCTCCTCACCGGGCGCGGGGATCGTCGTGGTCGCCGGCCGCGACGCACTCGGGCGCGGTTCCCCGGCCGCGCTCTCGGGAACCGCGGCGCTGGTCGAGCTGGCACGGGCCGCGGGCCTCGCGCGCCCGAAGCGGAGCATCACCTTCGCCTCGGTCAGCGGCTTCACCGGCGGCCAGGCCGGGATCGCCGACCTCGTCTCCCGTGTCGAGGAGCCGGTCGATGCCGTTCTCGTGCTCGGCGACATGGCCGGCCCGCCGACAACCGGCAGGCTGGTGAGCGCCTGGTCGGAGGGCCCGGGCTCGGCTCCGCTGGACCTCCAGCGCACCGTCGCCACCGCGCTGAGGCTGGAGTCGGGCCTCAAGGCGGACGTGCCCTACGCCCGCAGCCAGGTCGTCCGCTACGCCTTCCCGTTCACCGTCGGCCCCCAGGGCCCGCCCAACCGCGCCTCGCTGCCGGCGGTGATGCTCTCGGCCAGCGGCGAGCTGCCTCCTGAGTCCTCGGCTCCGGTCTCCGCGGTCCGCATGGAGCGCTTCGGCCGCGCCGCGCTGCGCTCGA
>JAUMBN010000178.1:0-3835 GCA_032119675.1 Solirubrobacteraceae bacterium
TGCCGCGGGCGATGTACTCCTTGAGCACGTCGTTCTGGACCGTGCCGCGCAGCTTCTCGCTGGGCACGCCCTGCTCCTCGGCGACCAGGTCGTAGAGCATCAGCAGCACGGCGGCCGGCGCATTGATCGTCATCGAGGTCGAGACCTCGTCGAGCGGGATGCCGTCGAAGGCGGTGCGCATGTCGTCGATCGTGTCGATCGCCACGCCGGTGCGGCCGACCTCGCCCTCGCAGAGCGGGTCGTCGGAGTCCAGGCCAAGCTGGGTGGGAAGGTCGAAGGCCATCGAGAGGCCGGTACCGCCGCGGGAGAGCAGGTAGCGGTAGCGCTCGTTGGACTCCCTGGCGCTGGCGTAGCCGGCGTACTGGCGCATCGTCCACTGGCGCGAGCGGTACATCTCCGGGTGTACTCCGCGCGTGTAGGGGAACTCACCGGGCTCGCCGAGTTCGAGCTCGTCGGGGACGTCGCTCTCCTCGTAGAGCGCCTTGACCTCAATCCCCGAGTCGGTGAAGCGCCGCGGGTCGTCGGGCCCGACCACGGGGGCGATGGTGAGCCGCTCGTCCTGTCCTGATGTCGCCATGGGCCAAACCGTACCGCCGCCCGCCGGCCGGGGTGGTGCCGTAGCCTGCGCCCCGTGGAGCTGAGGGTTCGCCTCTTTGCCGTGGTTCGCGAGCGCGCCGGCGCCGGCGAGATCACCGTCGAGCTGCCCGAGGGCGCCACCGTCGCCGACCTGCGCCGGGAGCTGGAGGAGGTGACTGGCCCGGTTGAGTGCCTGGTCGCCGTCAATCGCGAGTACGCGGCCGACGACTCCGCGCTTGCGGCCGGTGACGAGGTGGCGCTGGTGCCGCCGGTCTCCGGCGGCGCGCCGTTCGTCGCTCTCGGCCCCGATCCGCTCTCGTTCGACGACCTCCTGGCCCGCGTTGCCGACCCGCGCGCGGGGGCGATCGTCACCTTCTCGGGCGTTACCCGCGAGGTTGAGGCGCTCGATTACGAGGCCTACGAAGAGATGGCGCTGCGGGAGATGGAGGAGATCGTCACGGCGGCGATCGAGGCGCACGGCCTCTGCGCCGCGGCGGCCGCCCACCGCACCGGCACCGTCGCCCTGGGGGAGGCGAGCGTGATCGTCGCCGCCAGCGCCCCGCACCGTCCGGAGGCCTTCGCCGGCGCCCGCGAGATCATCGACCGGCTCAAGGAGCGGGCGACGATCTGGAAGGCCGAGGTCGAAGGGGGCGAGCGCCGCTGGGTCGAGGGCGAGCTGCCCCCGGGCTGATCAGGCGACGGGGCCGCCGGCCGGGCTGGGTGCGGTCGGGTCGGCGCCCTCGCCGGCCGGCTGGCGGGCGAGGTACTCCTCGATCTCCAGCGGGGTGTTGATCGAGCGTTCGACGGTCGTGAGCAGGTCGCTCATCGAGGAGACCTCCTCGACCTGTTCCTTTACGAACCACTGGACGAACTGCTCGCCGGCGTAGTCGCCCTCCTCGCGGGCGACGGCGGCCATGTGGTTGATCTGCTCGGTGACGCGCTTCTCCTGGTCGAGGGCCAGGCGGACCGGCTCGGCGATGTCGGCGAAGTCGTTCTTCGGCGCCTCGATACCCGGGATGACCGGGCCGGCGTCCTGGTCGAGCAGGTACTGGACCATCATCATCGCGTGGCCGCGCTCCTCGAGGGCCTGGCGGTAGAAGAAGGAGGCCAGCTCGGGAAGGGTCTGGCCGTCGTACCAGACGGCGATCGCCACGTACTGCTGGTGGGCGCCGAACTCATGGCCGATCTGCTCGTTTACCGCTTCACGGAAGGCTTCTGAGGTCATGGCCCGAGTCTAGATGGCCCGCACGGAAAGGCCCGGGGATCCGGGCCATGTCGCGTACGATGGGCCCATGCCCACCTCCCTGGTCACCGGTGGCGCGGGGTTCCTCGGCTCCCACCTCTGTGACGAGCTGCTCTCGCGCGGCCACCGCGTCATCTGCGTCGACAACCTCGAGACCGGAACCCTCGCCAATATCGAGCACATCCGGGTGCCGGAGTTCACGGCGCTCAACCTAGACATCACCGAGCCCTTCTTCGTCGAGGAGGAGATCGACTTCGTCTACCACCTGGCCTCACCGGCCTCGCCTATCGACTACCTGCGCCTTCCCCTCCACACGCTCAAGGTCGGCTCGCACGGCACCCACCACTCCCTCGGGCTGGCCAAGGCCCACCGGGCCCGGTTCCTGCTCGCCTCGACCAGCGAGGTCTACGGCGACCCGCAGGTTCATCCCCAGTCCGAGGAGTACTGGGGCCACGTCAACCCGATCGGCCCGCGCGGCGTCTACGACGAGGCCAAGCGATACGCCGAGGCCCTGACCATGGCCTACCACCGCCAGCAGGGCGTCGACACGGCGATCATCCGGATCTTCAACACCTATGGCCCCCGGATGCGCGCCCACGACGGCCGCGCCATCCCCACCTTCCTTCGCCAGGCCCTCGCCGACCGCCCGATCACCGTCTTCGGCGACGGCAGCCAGACGCGCTCCTTCTGTTACGTGAGCGACCTGATCGCCGGGATGATCGCCCTCCAGGAGTCCGGCGAGCACGAGCCGGTGAACGTGGGCAATCCGGACGAGTTCACGCTCCTCCAGCTGGCCGAGACGGTGACCGAGGTGACCGGCTCTCGTTCGGAGATCGTCTACGAGTCGCTGCCGGTGGACGACCCGCAGCAGCGCCGCCCCGATATCGCCCGTGCGAAGGAGATACTGGGCTGGACGCCGAAGGTGGAACTTCGCCAGGGGCTCGAGATGACAATCGAGCAGGCCGGCGCCGAGGCGCTGCTCGGGCTTCCGCGCTGACCTGCATAACCGGGACGGCTATACGTAGTTGCCCCGTAACTTCAGGCCCGCGAAGCTGTTGTAGGTAACGCAACGATGGCCAGGATGACCGAGACACCAAGCACCGTCGAGCCCGAGGCGCTCGACGTTCCGGTTCCCGAGCCGGACCTCGAAGAGGTCGAGGACGGCCTGGACCTGCGCCGCTCCCGGCGCCCGCTCGGCTTCCTGCTGACGATGGACTCCGTCCGCACCGTAGGGCGGATCGTCTCGCTGATCGTCACCGACGCCCTGGCGGTCTACCTGGCGATCTTCGGGGCCCTGGAGCTCAAGTCCCTGGTCAGGGGCGGTGCCTCCGTCACGCAGAATCTCGACCAGGCTTACACCTACGCGACCTTTGCCGTCCTGCTGACCGTCCTTCTCTTCGCCCAGGCGGGCCTCTACGCCGACCGTGGCTCGCGCCCCGGGCTGCGGGCGATCGTCTCCTCGCTCTTCGCCGTGGTCGTGGTGGCGTTCATCTATGCCCAGCTCGCCGGGCAGGAGTTCTCCAGCTACTACATCTTCTGGGCGACCTTCCTGTTCTCGGTCGTGCTGGTGGGCTCGGCCCGCTGGGCCTACGACCGCATAACCGGGGAGCTCCTCAAGGCCGCCGGCTACCGACGCAGGGCCCTGCTCGTCGGCGCCGGCCAGCACGCCGCCGACGTGGCCGCGGCGCTGGCGGCGCCGGGGCGCTCCTCGATGGAGGTGGTCGGGATCGTCGAGCCGGAGTTCCTGGCCATGCGTCTCGACGACGCGGAGATCGACGAGCTGATCATCGCCGAGCCCGACTACTCGGAGGAGCGGGTGCTGGGGATCGTCGACGAGTGCCACGAGCGCGGCGTCCGCGTCCGCGTAGCTCCCTCCACCATGGAGATCCTCGTCCACCGGGCGGAGTTCGTTGCGGGCCAGGCGGTGCCCCTCTTCGAGCTAAAGGCGCCGGTCTTCGACGGCTTCGACTACGCGGTAAAGCGGGCGTTCGACATCGTCGGGGCGTTCCTCGGGCT
>JAUMBN010000179.1:0-12995 GCA_032119675.1 Solirubrobacteraceae bacterium
GCTCTTCTTAGGTCCGGGCCGGCCTCTAGCTTTGGCGCCAGCCAAGCGAGGAGCTCCGGATGCAGTCCGCACAACCACCGCAGGACCCCGCCCCCTACGGAGGCCAGGTCGGTCAGGAGACCCCCTATCAGGTGGCCGGCTACGGCCCGCCTCCGGGGAAACCGGGCGGGGGCTGGTGGGCCGCGGAGCGTTCACGAGACCAGGCCCCGCTCACGCAGCACCGAGGCAACCGTCGAGCTGCTGCTCTCCTCGTCCCAGCTCTCTCCGGCCTCGTGGTCTTCGAGGACGATGCCGTCGGGGCCGACCACCGCCGTGAATCGCGCCCCGACGCGGGCGGCCTGCTTGCGCTGCCCCTTGAGTGAGCGCCCGGCGAGCTCCATCTGGGTGGCGACCCCGGCACTGCGGGCCTCGCACGCCAGCGCGAATGCCCCCAGGCGCGTCTGCCGTGAGTCGTCGGCGACGGCTACGAAGAGGGTCGTCACCGGCTCGGGCTCGGGGCGCTCCTCGGCGGCCAGGATGATGCGCTCGATGCCGGCCGCCCACCCCATCCCGGGAACGGCATCCCCGCCGATCTGGCCGGCGAGGCCGTCGTAGCGCCCTCCCCCCGCCACTCCGCTCTGGGCACCGAGAGCCTCCGAAGAGAACTCGAAAACGGTGCGCGTGTAGTAGTCGAGGCCCCTGACGAGCGTCGGGTCGACCTCGCAGGTAACGCCCGCTGCATCGAGCAACGCGAGCACCTCGGCGAAATGTGTCGCGTCGGCCTCGGAGATTTGGTCGGAGAGCAGTGGCGCCCCTGCCATCACCTCGCGCGTGCCTTCGTGGTCGGAGTCGAAGGCACGCATTGGATTGGCGTCGAGGCGTCCCCTCACCTCGTCGGAGAGCCGGTCCTCGTGCCCCTTCAGGTAGTCGCGCAGCAGCTCGCGATAAGCGGCGCGGGATTCGGCATCGCCGAGCGAGGCCACCCGGAGGACGAGACCGCCTACCCCCAGCTCGCCGAGGATTCGTGCGAGGAGAATGATCGACTCCGCGTCGACCGCCGGATCGTCGGAGCCGATCGCCTCGGCACCCACCTGCCAGAACTGGCGGTAGCGCCCGGACTGCGCGCGCTCGTAGCGCCAGCAGCTCGATGCGTACCAGAGCTTCACAGGCTGCGGGAGCTTGTGCATCCCGTGGTCGAGGTAGGCGCGCATGACCGGCGCCGTGACCTCGGGGCGGAGGGTCAACGACCGGCCGCCGCCGTCCTCGAAGGTGTACATCTCCTTTTGGACTATGTCGGTGGCATCCCCGACGGTCCGCGTGAAGAGCTCGGTTGCCTCGAACGCCGGGGTCTCTATCCGCCGGTAGCCGGCAGCTTCGAGTATTGCCCGGGCGGTCTCCACCACGGCACGCCTCATCGGGGCCTGCTCGGGAAGGATGTCGAAGGTCCCGCGCGGCGGGCGCAGCAGCTCGCTCACTGCGCCGCCGGGAGGTCGGCGAGAAACGGGTTGGTGGCCTTCTCCTGGCCGAGAGTCGTTACCCCCATGTGTCCGGGCAGGACGGGGGTCTCGTCCGGAAAGCGATCGACGAGCCCGGCGATGCTCTGCATCAGGCGGGCGTGGTCAGCGCCCGGCAGGTCGGTCCTGCCGACCGAGTTCTGGAACAGGACATCGCCCGAGGCCAGGACGGTGCCGACCGGCGAGCCCTCGGCTTCCAAGGCGTAGGTCACGTGGCCCGGGCTGTGGCCCGGCGTCGAGATTACGTCGATCGTGAAGCCCGCCAGATCGAGCCGCTCGCCGCCGCTGACGAAGTGCTCGGCCTCCCAGCCCTCCATCGGTGGCAGCCCGACGAGAGAGGTGGCCTGGTTGGGGTCCCTGAGCCAGTCTCGTTCGGCCTCCGGGGCGTAGACCGGAGCGCCGGTCAGGCGGGCGAGGTGGGCAACCGCACCGACGTGGTCGACGTGGCAGTGCGTGACGAGGATCGCTTCCAGCTCGGCGCCGGTCTCCTCGAGCATCCCGGCGAGGCGCTCTCCCTCGTCGCCGGGGTCGACGAAGATCGCCTTCGGGGCATCGGCAGCGGCGCGCAGCAGGTAGCTGTTCTCCTGGAAGGGCCCGACGGTGGCCATCCGGACGTCCATTACCGGTCGGTCTTTCCGCCGCCCTGGCCCAGCTTCGCCATACGCCGGTGGTAGATCCAGCGGTCGGTGAAGTAGCTGAGAGGGATGTAGAAGGCGAGCATCGCCGCGCCGAGGACCATCGATGTGCCTACCGGCTGCTTGAGGAAGAGCACGAGGACGGCGACGAAGATGACGACGGCGATAAGGGAGCGGTTCGCGGCGCTGCGCCACGACGGCGGACGATCTCGCCGGTCGGGCTTGCGAGCCGCCTTGCCGCGCTCGTCGGTGGAAGGGGCTCGCCCCGTACGTCCGCGGGCTTCGACCATGCCGGCTGCATTCCCACGGTGCTTGGTGCGACGCTTTTTCCTGGTCTGGGCCATCGGCCTCAGAAGCCTAGAGCGTCTTCCAGCGTGGCCCGCCCGCGACACTCGAGCCCCGCGGGGAAATCGCGGAACGCACCGCGGGGCGCCAGCCCGACAAGCTCGGTGGCGCCGACCGGGGCCATGCGGGCGACCCCCTCAACGACTCTGGCGAGGGGCACCTCCAGGTAATCCTCGACATTGACCGAAACCTGAGCGACCCCGCCGCGGGCAGGAAGCTCCAGCCCGATCGCGCGCACCCCCGGCAGGCCGGCCGCGCCTCCCTCCCGGATCTGCGCTGCCACCTGGCGTGCGGTGGCGACGGTTGCCGGGGACGCCAGCTCAAGGTTGAAGGCGACGAGGGGAGGCCGGGCGGCGACGAGCGCGGCGCCCGACCTGTCGGCAAGCCGGCGGGGGCCGAAGTCCGGGCTTACCTCTCCTGCGTCGACACGGCCGGCAAGTCCCTCGAACCCTCCACGTCGGAGGTCGGCTCGCATCCGGCCGCCCGCCAGCTCCCCGTAAAGGAAGACCGGAAGCCCGGCTTCGTGACCGAGTCGGTCCGCCAGCACGAGTGCCTCGGCGCAGGCGGCACCCCGGCGATCCGGGTCCAGGTAAACGATCGGAGCGACGTCAACCACCCCGACGCTCGGGTGGCTACCTGAGTGATCGTGCAGGTTGATCTGCTCGACGGCAGCCAGCGCGCCATCCCGGACCGCCCGGGCAAGGCTTCCTGCCCGCCCCGCCAGCGTGAAGACGGCACGGCCGTGGTCCGGGTCGAAGTGCGGCTCGCAGAGCAGGACGGCATTGCCGTTTCGGACGAACGCATCGGCGAGCTCACCGACCAGCCGCCGATCGCCGCCGACCGAAACGTTGGGAACCGCCAGGAGGGTCTCTTCGCGCTTCAACTACCGCCCCTTCTCCCTGCCTGCGCAGGGCCTACTCCGAGTCGCAGCGGCACTGCGGCAGGCTATTCTGCGCCTCCGGCCGGAGTAGCTCAGTTGGTTAGAGCAGCGGAATCATAATCCGCGTGTCGGGGGTTCGAGTCCCTCCTCCGGCATAGCCGGCGCGCACCTTTTCCCCTGGGCTCGGGTTGAAGGGGGTGCTGCGCCGGGCGCGCTGGAGCGTCCTAGCCTCATCACGATGGCACTGAACCGGACACACAGATGGCTTGTTGCCACCACCATCGCGGCGGCGGCCCTGCTTGGTCTGCAGGCCCAGCCGGCAGCGGCGGCCCGCGTCCACCCTGCATTCGCCACCCAGGCGATGTGGATCTGGCAGCTGCCGAAGACCGAGGGCGGATCGGTCGAGCGGATCATCGCCCGGGCCAGGGCCAACCGGATTGGCGCGGTCTACATCAAGTCTGCCGATGCCGGCAACCGCTGGTCGCAGTTCTCCGCCGCGGCCGTCTCCCAGCTCAAGGCCGCGGGCCTGCGCGTCTGCGGCTGGCAGTTCGTCTACGGAAGCAGGCCCCTCTCCGAGGCGGCGGCCGGGGCGGCGGCGAAGGCCGCCGGTGCCGAATGCCTGATCATCGATGCCGAGAGCGCCTACAAGGGCAAGTACGCAGCGGCCGCTTCCTACATGAGGGAGCTGCGCCGGAGGGTTGGGAATTCCTTCCCGCTCGGCTTCACGAGCTTTCCGTACGTGAGCTTCCACACCACGGTCCCCTACTCGGTCTTCCTCGGGGCAAAGGGCGCCCAGGTGAACATGCCGCAGGTTTACTGGCGCGACATCGGGACGACGGTCACCACCGCGATGACCCGTACCTGGCGCGAGAACCGGATCTACGGCCGCCCGATCGTCCCAATCGGGCAGACCTACCAGAGCGCCCCGGTCTCGGATATCGCACGCTTCCGCGCCTTCGCCCGGGCATGGGACGCCCCGGGCTACAGCTGGTGGGAGTGGAGCACCACCTCCGCTCGGCAGTGGGCCGCCCTGGCCAACCGCAACGTCTCGCGGATCAACCCGGGCGACCCCGGCTGGCCGGCGCTCGGCCGAGGCGCCAAGGGTGACCCCGTCCGCCAGGGCCAGCGTCTCCTGATCGCCTCCGGCTACCGCGCCGTCAAGGCCAACGGCATCTTCGGCGACGCTACCGCCGCAGCGGTCAGGTCGCTTCAGGAGTCGAGGAAGATCGAGGTGACCGGGATGCTCGACTCCGCCACCTGGCCCGTGCTGATGAAGGTCGCAGCCGCCCGCATCACCGAGCGTCGGCTCGCATCGGCCGCCCGGCGCTCTTCTTAGGTCCGGGCCGGCCTCTAGCTTTGGCGCCAGCCAAGCGAGGAGCTCCGGATGCAGTCCGCACAACCACCGCAGGACCCCGCCCCCTACGGAGGCCAGGTCGGTCAGGAGACCCCCTACCAGGTGGCCGGCTACGGCCCGCCTCCGGGGAAACCGGGCGGGGGCTGGTGGGCCGCGGCGGTCGTCGTCGCGCTTGCGTTCCTCGTCGGCGGGTTCTTCATCGGGACCTTCGTGGAGAAGAACAAGTTCGAAGCCGGCAAACCGGCCTACGACGAGATCTACAACGACGGCTACCAGGCCGGTCAGGGCGAAGGCTCCCTGGAGGGGGAGAAGGCGGGCCGCAAGGAAGGAAAGAAGGCCGGGAAGGAGATCGGCTACCAGCAGGGCAAGAGCGAGGGCGAACAGCAGGGCGAGATCAAGGGCACCAGCGAGGGCGCCTCCGCGGCCCTCGGTGGCCTGACCGGCTGGGACCCCGACGCCAACTACATCGTCAAGGTCAGCGACGGGCCTTCGGCGGAGGTTCCCTACGTGATCAGCCGCCGCTCCGAGATGAAGCTCGGCTCGTCCTACGCGCTCTGCCGGCAGGACCCGAAGCAGGTCTGCGTCCGCAGCGAGCCCTGACGTCGGGGGACTCAGCCTTCCTGGCGGGGAGGGCGGTGAGCGAACCCCGTGCAGCGCACAACGGGCATTCGCGGGTACTTCGGGTACCGCCGATCCTCGCGGGAGAGCAGGCACATGGAGAACCGCGAGCCGCGCGTATTACCCACGAGCTTCTGGTGGGTGCACTCCCCGCAGAGCCCGAACGCATCGTGAGGGGCCATCGGCCGATTATCGCGCTCGTACCCTGAAGCAGGGCCTGCGGCCCACCCGCCCGACATGAGCACGCTTGACGCAACCCCCCAATCCGGACTGGCCACCTTCTGGCGGCTGCTTGGCTTCCTGCGCCCCTACCGCCGGGCCGTCGCGGCCAGCTTTGCCTTCGCCACCGCCGCCATGACGATGACGGTCGCGATCCCCTGGCTGACCGGCCGTGCCATCAACCAGATCAACGAGGGGGACAGCGCCGACCTGAAGACGCTTGCCGCGGCGGTCCTGCTTGCCGGGGTGCTGCGCCTCGGGCTCACCTTCATCCGCAGGATCGTCGCCGGCCGGGTATCGCTCGGCGTCGAGTACGACCTGCGATCGCGGATGTACAGGCAGCTGCAATCGCTGGAGCTCGCCTTCTTCGACACGGAGCAAACCGGGCAGCTCATGTCACGCGCCACCGTCGACCTGCAGTCGGTCCGCTTCTTCCTCGGCTACGGGCTGATCTTCATGATCCAGTCGCTCCTGACGATCGTCCTCGCGTCGGTGGCGATGCTCATCACCGACCCGCTCCTTGCCGTTATCTCGCTTACGCCGGTTCCGTTCGTGATCCTTGTGGCCTTCCGGTACGGGCGCCGTTCGCGCCCGGCCCTCCAGGAGGTGCAGCAGAGAATCGCCGAGCTCACCGCCGACGTCGAGGAGAACATCGGCGGCGTCCGCGTCGTCAAGGCGTTTGCCGCCGAACGGCGCCAGGAGGCCCGCTTCGACTGGCAGGTGGGCCGCGTCTTCGAGCAGGCGATGATCTCCACCCGGCTGCAGGCCTTCTACAACCCGCTGATCGGCTTCCTCCCCCAGCTCGGGCTGGCCGCGGTCCTCTTCATCGGAGGCCGCCAGGTAATCAACGGCAACCTCACGATCGGCGCCTTCAGCGCCTTCTACGTCTACCTGTTGATGTTGATCTCCCCCATGCGGACCTTCGGTGTCTCGCTCGGGCTCGCACAGAGGGCCACCGCCTCCGGCGCCCGGCTCTTCCAGGTCCTCGACCGGGAACCGCGGGTAACCAGCCGGCCCGACGCGCCACCGCTGCCCGCCGGCCGGGGCAAGGTGGAGTTCAGGCAGGCGACGCTCCGCTACCCGGGCGCGGAGCGGGACGCCCTTGAGGCGATCGACCTGACCGTGCCCGCCGGGCGCACGGTGGCGCTGGTGGGCGGCACCGGGTCCGGGAAGAGCTCGCTGGTGCAGCTCGTTCCGCGCCTCTACGACGTCACCGAAGGGGCCGTCCTGGTCGACGGTGCCGACGTGCGCGACGTCGAGGTCTCTTCGCTACGTGGCCAGGTCGCGGTCGTCGACGACAACCCATTCCTCTTCTCTGCCAGCATCGCCGAGAACATCGCCTACGGCCGCCCGGATGCCGGCGACCCGGAGATCCGGCAGGCCGCCGAGCGCGCCCAGGCCCTTTCGTTCATCGAGGAGCTCCCCGACGGTATGGAGACCGTCGTGGGTGAGCGCGGCATGACGCTCTCCGGCGGCCAGCGACAGCGGATCGCTATCGCCCGGGCGCTCATTACCGACCCGCGGATCCTCATCCTGGACGACGCGACCTCGAGCGTCGACGCCTCGACGGAGAGCGAGATCAAGCGTGCCCTCGAAGAGGTCATGGACGGGCGCACGACCTTCGTGATCGCCCATCGCCTCTCCACCATCGCCCTGGCCGAGGAGATCGTCCTGCTCGAAGGCGGGCGCCTTGTCGCCCACGGCGACCACGACCAGCTCCTGGCCGCCAGCGACCTCTACCGCCAGATCGTCGAAAAGGGGCTGCCCGACCAGGTCTTCCTGACCCGCAAGCCCGCCGAACGGGAGGTAGCGGGCCTGTGACGACCGCCGCAGCCGGCCGCCGCGCCGATATCCAGCGCCGCCTGAAGGGCACATCCGGCCGCGGCCGCAAGCTCCGCGGCCTCGTCAACCTGATCGGGCCCTACCGAGGCAGGGCGGCGCTGATGTTCGGTGCCCTCGTGATCGGTGTCGCGGCCTCGCTTGCCCCGGCACCGCTGGCGGCAATGGCAATCGATGACGGGATCATCCCCGGAAACCTGAACGCGCTAAACCTGGTCGTCGCGGCCTACCTGGCCAGCGTGTTCATCGTCTGGGGCAGCTCCTACCTCCAGACCTACCTGGTCGGGTGGGTCGGCCAGCGAGCCCTCCAGGACCTGCGCCGCAGGATCTTCCGCCACCTCCAGGACCTGCCGGTCGGCTTCTACGACAGCCGCCCCTCGGGGGTGCTCATCAGCCGGATGACCAACGACGTGGAGGCGCTCAACTCGCTGGTCACCGACACCGTGATCACGCTCTTCTCCGCGACGCTGACCCTGCTCGGCTCGATGGTCATCCTGCTCCTGCTCGACTGGCAGCTGGCCCTCCTGATCTTCCTGATCTTCCCCGTCATGGCGGTTCTCTCTCTGGCCTTCAGGGTTGCCAGCGCGGATGCTTACCGCCGCACGCGCGAGACGATCGGTTCGCTGACCGCCTACCTGCAGGAGACCCTCTCCGGAGTCCACGTGGTCCGAGCCTTCGCCCAGGAGCCGGTGCACCGGGCTCGCTTTGCCGGCATCAATGCCGCCAACCGCGAGGCGAACATGAAGACGGTCTGGCTCAATGCCAGTTACTTCCCGGCCGTGGAATTCGTGAGCGCGCTGGCCACCGTGCTGGTGATCCTCTTCGGCGGGCTCCAGGCCATCAATGGAAACATCGAGATTGGGGTCCTCGTGGGCTTTGTCGCCGCCCTCAACGGCTTCTTCGACCCGATAGGGCAGCTCTCGCAGGTCTACACGACCTACCAGTCCGGCATGGCCGCCCTCGACAAGATCTTCGAGCTGCTCGACACCGAGCCCGACCTCACAGACTCTCCCGACGCGCGTCCCCTCCCGCCGGTGAAGGGCCGGATCGACTTCGAGAGCGTCACCTTTGCCTATCCCTCACGCGCCGCAGACGGGAAGCCAGGCGCACCGGCAGTGAGCGGGGTCGATCTTTCGATAGCGCCCGGGGAGACGATCGCCCTGGTGGGCTCCACCGGGGCCGGCAAGTCGACGCTCGCCAAGCTCGTGGCCCGCTTCTACGACCCCGGGGAGGGTGCGGTCTCCGTGGACGGTCACGATCTCAGGTCGGTCACGATGGACTCCCTTCGCTCGCAGATGGGTTACGTCCCCCAGGAGGCTTACCTCTTCAGCGGGACCATCGCCGACAACATCGCCTTCGGCGCCCCGGACGCGACCCGTGAGGAGCTGGAGTCCGCGGCCCGGGCAGCCGGGGCGATGGCGTTCATCGAGTCGCTCCCGAACGGCCTGGACACCGAGGTTGGCGAACGAGGGGTGCAGCTCTCTGCCGGGCAGCGCCAGCTGGTCGCCTTCGCCCGCGCCATCGCCGCCGACCCAAGGATCCTCGTGCTCGACGAGGCCACCTCCAACGTCGACATCCACACCGAGCTGGCCATAGAGGAAGGCCTTCAGAGGCTCCTTGCCGGCCGCACGGCGATCGTCATTGCCCACCGCCTCTCCACGATCCGCGAGGCCGACAGGATCATCGTGCTCGAGCACGGAAAGATCGTCGAACAGGGCAGCCACGACGAGCTGGTTGGAGCCGGCGGGCCGTATGCCTCCCTCTACCACGACTGGGCCCAGCAGGCGGGCACGTAATGCCCGGAATGATTGACCTGGACGGGGGCAGCTTCCTGATGGGCAATCCGCGCGGCGACGGATACCCCCAGGACGGGGAGGACCCGGTACACGAAGTTTCCCTCTCGCCCTTCGCGATCGGCAACGCGCCGGTGACCAATGCCGAATTCGACGCGTTTGTGCGCGATACCGGCCACCTCACCGAAGCGGAACGGACCGGATGGTCGTTCGTCTTCAACATGTTCCTCCCGGAGGACTTCGAGCCGACCCGGGCAATCGAGCGCGCTCCGTGGTGGCGTCAGGTCTTCGGCGCACAGTGGCGTCACCCCGAGGGTCCCCGGAGCGACCTCGAGGGCCGGGCCGAGCATCCGGTGACCCACGTGAGCTGGGAGGACGCGATTGCCTACTGCCAGTGGGCGGGTAGCCGCCTGCCGACCGAGGCCGAATGGGAGTTCGCCGCCCGAGGGGGACTCAACGGGGCGCCGTTTCCCTGGGGCGATGAGCTCGAGCCGGACGGCCGCCACATGATGAACGTCTTCCAGGGCGAGTTCCCGGCCACAAATACCTGCGAGGACGGCTGGGCCGGGACCTCTCCCGTCGGGAGCTTCGAGCCCAACGGCTTCGGGCTTGTGGACACCACGGGGAACGTCTGGGAGTGGTGCGCGGACCGGTTCAACGCCAACACCTACCGCGAAGGCCCGCCGGCAGACCCGCAGGGCCCACAGGCCGGGGACCAGCGGGTTATCCGCGGGGGCTCGTACCTCTGTCATGCCTCATACTGCCGGCGCTACCGGGTGGACGCCCGGAGCGCCAACACGCCGGACAGCACCAGCGGCAACACCGGCTTCCGCGTCGCCGCCAGCCGCTGACGGCGGGTGTAGTCTCGGCCTATGGAGGCGCTACCTCTCGCCGCGTCTGCGCTTGATCTCGCGCGATGGCAGTTCGCTGGCACGACCCTCTACCACTTCACCTTCGTTCCCCTGACCCTGGGGCTCGCTCCGCTCGTCGCGGTGATGCAGACGCTCTGGTACCGGACCGGGAACGAGCAGTGGCTGCGCCTGACCAAATTCTTCGGGACGCTCCTGATCATCAACTTCGCGATCGGGGCGGCCACCGGCCTCCTGCAGGAATTCCAGTTCGGGATGAATTGGTCTGCCTACTCGGCCTTCGTGGGGGACGTCTTCGGGTCCACGCTGGCCCTCGAGGGCCTGGCCGCATTCATGCTCGAGTCGACCTTCATCGGGCTGTGGGTCTTCGGCTGGAACCGGCTCTCCCCGAAGATGCACCTGGCGACCATCTGGCTGGTCGCGGGAGGAACCTGGCTCTCGACGACCTTCATCCTCATGGCGAACTCGTGGATGCAGAACCCGGTCGGATATTCGATCGACCCGGCTACCGGCCAGGCGCGGATGGAGAACCTGTGGGCGGTGGTCTCCAACCCGATAGCGATCTGGGCGGTGGCCCACACCCTCCTGATGGGGCTGATGACCGGGGCTTTCCTGCTGCTCGGTGTGGCCTGCTGGCACATCCTCAGGGGCCGTAACGCGGCGCTCTTCCGGCCGATCGTCAAGCTGGCCCTGATCGTGGCCATCCCGGCGACCGCACTGAACCTTGCGGTCGGCAGCGGGTTCGGCGTGGCGCTCTACGAGGGGCCGCAGCCGATGAAGATCGCGGCGGCCGAAGCGCTGTGGAACAGCGAGAAGCCGGCCTCGTTCTCAATCTTCCAGGTCGGTGGCTTCACCGAGGAGGACCAGGACCCGAGCTTCTCGATCGAGATCCCCTACCTGCTCTCCTTTCTGGCCACCAACAACCCGACCTCTGAGGTCGACGGGATGCTGCAGATCCAGGACGAACAGCGAAGCCGCCTCGGGCCGGGCAACTACCTGCCCAACATCTACCTGACCTACTGGGGGATGCGGGGAATGGCCTACATCGGCACCCTCTCGATTTTCGTGGCGCTGCTGGGGGGCTTCCTCTACTGGCGTGGAAAGCTTGAGACCAGCCGCTGGTTCCTGAGGCTAGGCATCGTCGCCATCTCCTTCCCCTTTATCTCCGCGCTTATCGGCTGGGTATTTACCGAGGCCGGCCGGCAGCCATGGATCGTCTACGAGGTGATGCGGACCGAGGACGGCGTCTCCCCTTCGGTCAGCGCCGGCGAAGTTGCTGCGAGCCTCTCGATCTTCATCGCCCTGTACACGGTGCTGGCGATCACTGCCTTCATGCTCCTGCGCCGCTACGCACGCCTGGACCCTCCGGAGGCCTCCCCCGCCGAGGAGAACGACCAGCCGATCGCCGTGGCGGGACTCTGAGATGGAACTAGCCGAGTTCTGGTTCTTTGCCATCGGCGCTTTCTGGGCGACCTACCTCGTGCTTGAGGGCTTTGACTTCGGCGTGGGGATGATGCTCCCGCTCGACGGGCGTGACGAGGACGAGCGCGGGGAGCTGCTGGAGACGATCGGCCCCGTCTGGGACGCGAACGAGGTCTGGCTGCTCGTCGCCGGCGGCCTGACCTTTGCCGCCTTTCCGGTCTGGTACGGCACGTGGCTGGAGGGCGCATACCTCGCGCTGGTGGTCCTGATCGTCGCCCTGCTCCTGCGCATCCTCTCCTTTGAGTGGCGCGGACGGGCCGGGGCAAGGTGGCGGGGGTTCTGGACGAAGGTCAACACGACCGCGAGTGTCCTGGCGCCGCTGATCTGGGGAGTAGCCCTCACCGCGCTGCTCGCCGGACTTCCCGTGGACGGTGGCGCGCGCATCGACGAGGACCGCTACCTGGGCGATGTTCTCGACTTCTTCTCGCCGTACACGATTCTCGGGGGCCTCTCGCTCGTGGCCCTGTTCCTCTTCCACGGAGCGGTCTTCCTGGGCATCAGGGCTCCCACGGAGCTCCGCGGGCGGGCATCGGCCAGGGCTCGGCAGGTCGCTGTTCCCAGCGCCCTGGTGGTGATCGGCTGGTTCGTCGCAACGGTGATCGTTGCCTCGTCCACCGCCGACCGGCCTGCCTGGCTGGTCGCCATACCGGCCGCGGTGGGCTGCCTGGCGATCGTCTACGCGGTATTCGCCGCCCTGCGCCGCGACGATGGAAAGGCGTTCGCCGCCACTGCTCTCACCGTCGTCTCGTGGGTGGCAACGCTCTTCATCGCCCTCTTTCCCAGGATCATGGTCTCCTCCCTGGGGCTCGACCAGAGCATCACGATCGCCGAGGCCGGGTCGTCCCAGTACACGCTCATCGTCATGACCGCCGGGGCGGTCCTGCTCGTGCCGGTGATCATCCTGTACCAGTGGTGGGGCTTCAGGACGCTCATGTCGCGCCTGGGCCGATCCGAGCCGCCGCTGGCACCCAGGGGCGGGATTGCCTCGCATCGCGACAATCAATAGCTTGCGGGCAACCAATCAAACCCTGGAGGACCAGATGGACGAAGAAGAGATCGAGGTCACCGAGATTGTCGAAGTCGTCGAGGACGGCGAGGGCAACACCGTGGTCGACGACATCGTCATCGCCGAGGATGGCGAGGGCAACGCAGTGATCGACGAGACCATCGTCGTGGAGGACGCCGACGGCAACATCGCGGTCGAGGAGGAAGTGACCGTCATCGAGGCCGACGACGAGTAGGAAGCCTTCGAACGGGGCCGCCGAGGCGGCCCCGTTCACCTGCTCCGCCGCAGGTGAACCCAGGGGAGACATCCGTCCCGGAAAGTCGGTGTCGAGAGGGGTTCCGGACCCGCCTACCGCCCGGTCGGTCCGCTAGCCGAACAGCCGGACCCGCTCGGCGCCAGGAGATCGGTCGGCGCGGGATGAGACATGCCGTTGAACGCTGAATAGCCAGCCCTTCAGACACC
>JAUMBN010000180.1:0-9156 GCA_032119675.1 Solirubrobacteraceae bacterium
GCGCGGACCTCTGCCGTCTGGATGCCCAGGGACTCCTGGGTGTCGACGTCGAGGAAGCGGCTGGCCAGCCAGCGCATGATGTAGTCGGGCATCGACTTGGCGAACGGGATCTCCGGATTCTGGGTGATCCCCTCCGGGTCGAAGCGCATGTAGCTGAACTTCTCGACCAGCTTCTCGAGCGGCACCCCGTACTGCAGGGCGATCGAGATGGAGGTCGCGAACGCGTTCATCATGCCGCGCAGCGTCGAGCCTTCCTTGCCGATGTCGGTGAGGAAGATCTCCCCTACCGAGCCGTCCTCGTACATGCCGGCGGTGATGTAGCCCTCGTGGCCGCCGATAGAGAACTTGTGGGTGATCGACTGGCGCTCCTTGGGCATCCGCCGGCGGGCCGGGGCGTTCTCCGCGGCGCTGACCGCCTCGGCGATCATCGAGTCGACCTGCTCCTGCGTGAACCCTCCGGAGCCGCCCTCCGCGCCCTCTGCGCCTTCGGCGTCGGTGCGCAGGGCCTGGGCGGTCTTGGAGCCGTCGCGGTAGATGGCCAGCGCCTTGACGCCGAGCCTCCAGGCGTCGACGTAGGCGTCGTAGATGTCTTCAACGCTCGACTCGGCCGGCATGTTGACCGTCTTGGAGATCGCTCCAGAGATGAACGGCTGGACGGCGCCCATCATCTTGATGTGGCCCTGCGGGCTGATCGCCCGCTCGCCGACCGCCACGTCGAAGATCTCGAGGTCCTCGTCGCGCAGGCCGGGGGCGCCGATGATGGTTCCGTTCTCGGTCACGTAAGCGGTGATCTGGTCGATCTGGGCCTGCTCGTAGCCGAGGGTCTCCAGGGCCAGCGGGATCGTCTGGTTGGCGATCGTCATCTGGCCGCCGCCGACGAGCTCCTTGAACTTGACCAGCGAGAAGTCCGGCTCGATGCCGGTGGTGTCGCAGTCCATCAGGAAGGAGATCGTCCCGGTGGGGGCGAGCACGGTGGCCTGGGCGTTGCGATATCCGAACTTCTCACCCAGATCGACCGCCTCATCCCATGAGCGGCGGGCCGCCTCAAGCAGCTCGGTGTCGACCACCGAGCTGTCGGGGATCACGTGAGAGGAGTCGCGGTGCATCCGCATGACGGAGTTGTGCTCCTCGCGGTTCTCCTCGTAGCGCTCGTACGGGCCGGTAGCGGCGCTGATGACCGCCGACTCGCGGTAGGCGCGGCCGGTCATCAGGGCGGTGATCGCCGCCGCGGTGCCGCGGCCGGCGTCCGAGTCGTAGGCGACGCCGTTGGCCATCAGGTAGGCGCCGAGGTTGGTGTAACCCAGGCCGAGCTGGCGGAAGGCGCGGGCGTTCTCGCCGATCTCCTCGGTCGGGTAGCTCGACGGGGAGACGATGATCTCCTGGGCGAGCAGCAGGACGTCGACGGTGTGCTCGAAGGCCTCGACGTCGAGGGTTCCGTCGGGGCGGCGGAACTTCATCAGGTTGATCGAGGCGAGGTTGCAGGCCGAGTCGTCGACGTGCATGTACTCCGAGCACGGGTTGGAGGCATTGATCCGGCCCGAGTTGGGGCAGGTGTGCCACTCGTTGATCGTCGTGTCGTACTGGATGCCCGGATCGGCGCAGCGCCAGGCGGCCCTGGCGATCTTGTTCATCAGCTCGCGGGCGGGGATCGCCTCGCCGATCGGCTCGCCGGTGGCGCGGGCGGTGGTCTGCCACATCGCGTCGTCCTCGACGGCCTGCATGAACTCGTCGGTCACGCGGACCGAGTTGTTGGCGTTCTGGTACTGGATCGAGGTGAAGCCGTCGCCGTCGATCGACATGTCGAAGCCGGCGTCGCGCAGCGCGGCGGCCTTGTCCTCCTCCTTGGCCTTGCACTCGACGAACTCGACGATGTCCGGGTGGTCGACGTCGAGGACGACCATCTTGGCCGCGCGGCGGGTCTTGCCGCCGGACTTGATCGTGCCGGCCCACGAGTCGGCGCCGCGCATGAAGGAGACCGGGCCGCTGGCGGTGCCGCCCTTGCTCAGCGGCTCCATCGAGCCGCGGATGTTGGAGAGGTTGATGCCCGAGCCCGAGCCGCCGCGGAAGATGCGGCCCTCGCGCGTGTTCCAGTCGAGGATCGAGTCCATCGTGTCCTCGACGCTGAGGATGAAGCAGGCCGAGCACTGGGGCTGCTCCTCGAAGCCGACGTTGAACCAGACCGGCGAATTGAACGCCGCCATCTGGTGGAGCAGGATGTAGGTGAGTTCGGCCTCGAAGGCGTCGCCGTCCTCGATCGAGGCGAAGTACCCGCGGGCGCGGCCCCAGTCGGCGATCGTCCCGGCGACGCGCCCGACCATCTGGCGGACCGAGCTCTCTCGCGCGGGGGAGCCGATCTGTCCGCGGAAGTACTTCTGGCTGACGATGTTGGTGGCGTTCTGCGACCAGGTGGAAGGGAACTCGACCCCGGCCTGCTCGAAGGCGATGCTGTCGCCGTGGCCGATCCGCGCGTCACGGACCTCCCAGTCGACGGTGTCGAAGACGTCGGTGCCCGGCTGCGTGAAGCGGCGCTCGATGCTCAGCGCGTTGCCGGCCTGGATGGCTTCGGTCTCGGTGGTGTGGGTCTTCGGGGTGGTTTCCATTTCTCGGCTTTCCTCTCTCCTGCCTTCTCGTGAATCGCGCGGCTTTCGCGGGTGCGAAAAGTGCGGCGCGGACGCAGGAACCTCCCACCTCCCCCGGACGGAATGAACCCTTCCGTGCAGGGCGCTCCGGGAAGTCCTCAAACCCTTCCCTTTCACCCCTGATTCTAGCCCCGGATCAGCCCGGATCGGGCGAGCCGGCGGGCCCGGGCCCGTCCCCGTCGGGACGCCCGCCGATCAGGTTGAAGAAGCCGGTGCGCGCACGCGACCCGAGGGTCTCCGGGCCGAACCGGTGCTGGGCGCGCTCGTACTTCTTCTCGTTGCGGCCGACGTAGAAGCGCCGCGACCACGGCGAGGCAGGGCGGGCCAGCCGAAAGGCGCCGACGAGGCCGAGGAGAGGGATGAAGAGGGCGAGAAGCCCGAGGAAGAGCCGCCCCTTGAAGAAGCAGACGAAGGAGAGGGCGATCGCCTGCGCCGCGTAGGCGATCGCCAGGCCACTGGGCTCGCCTCCCTCGAGGCCGAACGGGCTGGTGCCGATCACGACGAGGCCCATGAAGACCGCTGCCATCAGAACCGCGTCGATCGAGCTCCTGCCGGTCGCGCTCCAGTAGACGTCGTCGAGGTGGATCCAGAGCGCAAACTCGTCGAGCGTGAGGCCGGCGCCGATCCCGATGCCGATGATGAAGATCTGCCACCAGGGCGCCTCGGGCGGGAGCGAGACGGCCAGGAAGGAGAAGATGATCATCGCCGAGATCCCCCAGACCAGGTGGTGGAGGTGAAGCCCCGAGCCGGTCTCGACGTTCCCCGGCCACCAGCTCACCTGGGCGCGGATCATCCGGGCGCTGGTGCGGATGAAGGCGAAGGTGAACAGGAAGGCCAGCAGGAAGAGTGCGCCGGCGTCGCGGCCCGGTCCGGGCGCGTGGGTGAACGGCCGGGCGAGGAGGATCTCGGCGAGCGGCAGCTGGAGATGGATGCCCTGGGCGAGCACGGCGCTCAGCGGCCGAGGCGCACGAAGTCGCGAAGCTCGGCGGCCCCGAGGCTGATCCGCCAGCCGGCTTCGGCGGTGGCGTGACGCCAGCGGCGCAGCCAGAGCGGGTCCCAGCCGCGTACCCGCCAGAGAAGGATGACTACGAGGATCGCGGCAAGGATCACCGCGAGGGCGATCAGGCCGACGGTGAGCCAGGCCAGGCCCTTGTCCTCGCCCTGCTGGGCCGGCTGTGCCGGCGCGGGTGTCGGCGCGGGGGTCGCCGGAGTATCGGCCGGCGGCACGGTGACCGTCGGGTCGGCCGGCAGCGGGGCCGGGGTGCCCGGTACGGGCTGGCCGGGAACCGGTTCGAGGTTTGAGTCCTGGGCCACGGCAGGGGCGGCCAGGGCCAGCACGGTCGCGGCGGTGGCGATGGCGGCGGGGCGGCGCATCGGCCCAAGCCTAGGGCAGGAGATCTTCGATCGCGACGGTCGCGGCCCCGACGAGTTCGTCGGGTGCCAGCGAGGCGTCAAGGACCCGGATCCGGCCCGGCTCGGCGGCAGCCAGTTCCCGGTAGCCGGCGTCGACGGCGCCGAAGAAGCCATCCCCCGCCGCCTCGAGCCGGTCGGCCTCCTCGCCGCGCCCGTCGAGCCGCCCTGCCCGCTCTCCTGGATCCAGCTGGAGCAGGAGGGTGCGGTCGGGGCGGATGCCCTGGGTGGCCATCTCGTTGATCGCGGCGACGTTCTCGATTCCCAGTCCCCGGCCGGCACCCTGGTAGGCCAGCGAGGAGTCGACGAAGCGGTCGAGGATCACCCAGCTTCCCTCCTCGAGCAGCGGCTCCAGCCGCTCGGCGACCAGCTGGGCGCGGGCGGCGGCGTAGATGAGCGCCTCGGCCTGCGGGCCGATCTCGAGCGCCGGGTCCTTGACGAGGTCGCGCAGCCGCTCGGAGGCCTCGACCCCGCCCGGCTCGCGCATTACCTCGGCCTCGACGCCCCGCCCGGAGAGCGCCTCCGCGAGCCCGGCGGCGAGCGTGCTCTTGCCGGTGCCGTCGAGTCCCTCGATCGTGATCAGCCGGCCCGCCATCGGAGCCGAGCGTACCCGTACGATCACCCGGTGAGCGACGCCGCGACCCTCGAACGCCACCCGCACGCCAGGGCGGTTGTCGGGCCGGTGCTCGAGGGCCGCACCGAGCCCTCCCACGCCTATCTCTTCCACGGGCCGCCCGGCGCCGGCAAGGCCCAGGCCGCCCGCGAGCTCGCGGCGACCCTGCTCGCCGAGGGGGCCGCCGACCCGCAGGCCGTCCGCGAACGGGTCGGGCGCGAGGCCCACCCGGACCTCACCTGGGTGCGCCCCAGCGGCGCCCACGGCATCCGGATCGACGACATAGAGGAGCCGGTGGTGTCGGCGGCCTCGCGCACCCCGTTCGAGGCGCGCCGGCGCGTCTTTGTAATAGAGGGAGCCGACCTGCTCGGCGACGAGGCGGCAAACCGGATGCTCAAGACCCTGGAGGAGCCGGCCTCATTCGCCCACCTGGTGCTGCTCACCAGCCGGCCGGAGAGCGTGATGGCCACGATCCGCTCGCGCTGCCTGGCGGTGCGGTTCGACACGCCGGCCGACGAGGAGCTCGCCGCGGCGCTCGTGGCACGCAGCGTGATCCCCGAGACCGCGCAGGCCTGCGCCCGCCTATCCCTCGGCGACTCGCAGCGGGCCATGGCCCTGGCCACCGGCGAGGGCCCGGCGATACGCCAGGCCGCCGAGGCCTTCGCCCGCGCGGCGCTGGAGGGCGAGTTCGCCGCCGCCCCGTGGGACGCGCTGCTCGAGCCGGCCGCCGCGCGCGGGCGCAGGGCCGCACAGGAGGCCGAGCAGGCGGCGGAGCAGGAGGCCGAGATGCTCCCCGAGAAGGAGCGCCGGAGGGCCGAGCGGGAGTCCGAGAAAGCGGTCAAGCGGGTGGCCCGCCGCGAGCGCACCGCGGCGCTCGACGAGGCGATGCGCCTCACCGGCCTCTGGTTCCGTGACCTGGCCTGCGTCGCCGAGGGGGCGGCGGAGCTCGCCTACGCCACCGACCGCCTCGACGCGCTGGAGGCCGACGCCGCCGGCCGCGACCCCGCAAAGCTGCGAGAGGCGGTCGCGCTGGTCGACGAGGCGCGCGCCTCGCTGCGCCTCAACCCCGACGAGGCGCTGCAGCTGCAGGCCCTGGCCTACCGGCTCGCTCGCGCCCTGGCCTGAGGGCGGCGGCTCAGGCGATCGTTCCGGTGAGCGCCAGCGCCAGGACGGCGCTGCCGACGATCAGGCGGTAGATCACGAAGATGTTGAAGTTGTGGCTGCGCACGTAGCGCAGCAGGAAGGCGATCGCCGCATAGCCGGAGATAAAGGCCAGAACGGTGGCCACCAGCGTCGGCCACAGGCCCGGATTGCCGGCGCCGGCCTCACCCACCTTCCTCAGCTCGAAAAGGCCGGAGAGTACGACGGCCGGGACAGAGAGCAGGAACGAGTAACGGGTGGCCGACTCGCGGTCCAGGCCGAGGAAGAGGCCTCCGGAAATCGTCGAGCCCGAGCGGCTTACGCCGGGGATCAGCGCGAGCACCTGGAAGAGGCCGATGACGATGCCGTCCTTGAGGGTGAGGCTGTCCACCCCGCGGGTGCGCTTGCCCACCCGGTCGGCGGCCAGGAGGACGAAGCTGAAGGCGATCATCACGATCGCCGCCAGCTCCACCGAGCGGACCGCGGTCTCGATCTGCTTGCTGAAGACCAGCCCGAAGATCCCGATCGGGATCGTTCCCAGGACGATGAACCATCCCACGCGGGCGTCGACGTCGCTGGTTCGCCAGAGGGTGCGGTCGCCGGCCAGCGAGTGCAGGAAGGCCTTGAGGATGTTCCAGAGGTCCTGGCGGAAGTAGATGAGCACGGCGGCCATCGTCCCCAGCTGGATCACCGCCGAGAACGCGGCGCCCGGGTCCGGCCAGCCGGCGATGGCGGGCACGAACAGGACGTGGCCGGAGCTGGAGATCGGCAGGAACTCGGTGAGCCCCTGGACGATGCCCAGAACGATCGCTTCGAGGGTCGACACCGCTGGCGGACGCTAGCGGGCGGCGGGGTCGGCCCGGCTCAGCTTCCCGGCGTAACGCCCTGGCGGAATTCCGTCAGGTTGCGGGGGTCGTACTTGCGCTTGATCCGGCGCAGGCGGTTCCAGTTACCGGCGTAGTAGGCCTCGCGCCAGGTGCTGAGCCGGCCGTCGATGTAGTTCTGGTAGGCCTGACCGGAGGCGTAAGGGCGCATCGCCTGCCAGGTGTTGTCGGTCCACTCGATGTTGGCCTGCGAGGACTCGGGCTGGCCCCAGAAGCTGACGTAGGCGACGTGGAAGAGCGTGTCGCGGTGCACGAAGGCGGTGGCGCCGGGCTTGATGGCGTTGGCCTGGCTGCCGGGACCGAGCGCCTCGACGTGGAGGCCGCCCTCGTAGGCCCCGGGTCCCCCCGGCCACTCGGCGACCTGGTTTACGAGCGCCTCGATGCCGGCGGCGGGGATCTGCTCCTTAAAGAAGTCGGACTTCTGGTAGCTCGGGTAGGCGGCGTCGTAGGCCGGGAGGGTCTGGCAGGTGACCTGGCCGTTGGCGCCCACTGTGCAGCCATCCGGAGCCCACGCCTGCGAGTAGGGGACCTCCCGGATCGAGAAGCGCTGGGGGCCGGCGGCCTGGAGCGGCTCGGCCAGCGTCTCGAGGTCGGCCTGGGTGCCCCACCACTGCGCCTCGATCGCGGCCTTCATCTTGACCTCGCCGGTTGCGTCGGGCGAGCGGATCAGGCTCATCGTGGAGCTGGCCAGCTCCGGCGGCGCGTAAGGGATCAGCTTCTGCCAGGCGTCGAACATCTCGGCCGCCTGCGTCCACGGGTAGCTGGCGGAGAGAACCCAGAGCGGCGGGGTCGGGTGGGTTCGGAAGGTGAACGAGGTGACGATCCCGAAGTTGCCGCCCCCTCCCCCGCGCAGCGCCCAGAAGAGGTCGGCGTACTTCTTCGGCGAGGCGGCAACGCTGCGTCCGTCGGGGAGCACGACCTTCGCGGAGAGCAGGTCGTCGACGAGCATCCCGCGCAGCCGGGTGGCCCGGCTAAGGCCGCCTCCGAGGGTGAGCCCCGCAATCCCGACCGAGGGGCAACTGCCGGTCGGCAGGCCGAGCGAGTTCTGGACAACGAGCTGCTCGAAGATCTGCAGGTTGCTGGCGCCGGCGCCGACGGTGACCTTGTCGTAGCTCTCGTCGAGGGCGATCGAGTCGATCTGCGAGACGTCGGCGACGATCCCGGTGCAGTTGCAGTAACCCTCAAAGGAGTGGCGGCCGCTGCGCGCGGCGAGCGGCCAGTCGCGCTCGCGGGCGAAGCGCACGACCTCCTTGACGTCACGCGTCGAGCGGCAGAAGGCGACCGCCTTGGGGCGGATGTCCAGGCGCGGGTTCCAGACCGAGGCCGCCGACGGGTAGGCCGACTGGCTGGGCACCACCAGCGTCCCGTCCAGCCGGCGGGCCAGGGAGCTGAGCGAGGTGGCCGAGCGGGCGGTGCCGATCGCGCTCACGCCGAGGCCCGTGAGCATCGCGCCGCCGGCGGCGGCGCCGGCGATCTTCAGGGCTTCACGACGCGTGGGACGGGCCTCTTCCATGAGCCGACCGTACCGGAGCGAGGAGCCGTGCGCGAAGGCTCAGCGCGGGTCTATCGCGCCGAGGCTGGGCTGCAGGCCGTGCAGGTCGAAGGCCCGAAACTCGCTGAACTGCGGGTGGTCGGGGCCGTGGAAGTCGGCGCTGCCGGTGGTCAGCAGGCCCAGCTCGGCGGCATCCTCGGCCAGCAGCGTGGCGTGGGCGGCGTCATGGGTGGGATAGAAGGCCTCGACCCCGTCGAGCTCGAGGGAGGCGTAGCGCTCGAGCGCCTCGCGCACCTCGTCGGGCGCGTCGATATCCCAGAACGGGTGGGCCCAAACCGCCAGGCCGCCGGCCCCGTGGATCGCCGCAATCGCCTCGCCTACATCGGGAACGGTGCGCCGCCGGTAGCCGGGCGTGCCGGGGATCAGGTAGGCGACCAGGAGTTCGGAGAAGTCACCCAGGTTCTCCTCGGCGATGCGCTGGGCGTTGCGCGGGTCGTCGTAGATCGCCTGGGCCAGGTGCGGGCGGCCGAGCGGCTTCTCGCTGTCGGCGGCCCGCTCAGGCAGCTCGACGTTCCAGCCCAGCTCGCGCATCGCCTCGGCCATCCGCTGGCCGCGGGCCAGGCGGTCCTCGCGCCAGGCGGCGAGGTGTGCGGTGAAGGCGGCCGAGTGGTGGTCGATCCCGTAACCCAGAACGTGGAGGTCCTCCCGCTCGCCGTCGACCGCGGAGATCTCGACGGCGGGGACGACGGTGATCTCTCCCCCGGTGGCCGCGGCGACCTCGAGCGCCTCGTCGACGCCGGCGACGGTGTCGTGGTCGGTCAGGGCGAGGAGCTCGACGCCGGCGGCGTGGGCGAGGGCCACGACTTCGGCCGGCTCGAGCGCACCGTCGGAGGCGACCGAGTGGGCCTGGAGGTCGAAGGTCGGGGCGGCCATGGGGGCGCAGCGTACGCCACGCGGCCCGGCCGCCTTCGCGCGCGG
>JAUMBN010000181.1:0-5049 GCA_032119675.1 Solirubrobacteraceae bacterium
CTGTCGTGAACACCGGGATGACGGTCGGCATCATGCCGATCACCGGGATCACGCTTCCGCTCATGAGCTACGGCGGCTCGTCGCTCATCGCTTCGATGATCGCCGTGGGCCTGCTGCAGTCGATCTATGCCCGGGGCCGCCAGGCCACCGCCGGCAAGGGACGGGTGTCCCCACTCCAATGAAAAGAGAGAAATCGTGAAGAAACAGGTACTCGTAAGCGTCGACCCGTGGGAGACCCGGGTCGCACTGCTCGAACAGGCAGGGAGCCCCGGCAAGTCGGGCTCCCGCCCGGCTCCGGGAACCAACCCGGCCGAGGGCTACCGCGTCGCCGAGATGTACATCGAGCGCCGGGGCAGCCGCTCCATCGTGGGCAACATCTACAAGGCGCGGGTCGACAACGTCGTCGACGGCCTCGAGGCCGCCTTCGTCGATATCGGCCTCGAGAAGAACGCCTTCCTGCACATCGATGAGATCGTGCTGCCGGGCGTAGAGATACCGCGTCGCGGCCGCGGCGAGGGTGGGGGCAAACGGATCAGCTCCCTGCTCAAGCCCGGCCAGGAGATCATCGTCCAGGTCGTCAAGGACCCCCTCAAGACCAAGGGGGCCCGCTGCACCATGGACCTGGCGATCGCCGGCCGCTATCTCGTTTACACGCCAACCGGCGAAGGCGTGGGCATCTCCAAGCGCCTTGAGGACAAGGAGCGCGACCGTCTGCGCCGGGCCGCCAAGTCGCTCGACCTTGAAGGAGGAGGCGTAATCGTCAGGACCGCCGCACACGGCGCCAAGAAGGAGGACCTCAGCCGCGAGCTGCCCTACCTCTTCAAGCTCCATGAGGTGCTGCAGGCCAGGGCCGGGGAGCAGACGGCACCATCGCTGGTCTTTCAGGAGGCCGACCTCTCGATCCGGGTGGTCAGGGACGTCTTCAGCGCCGACTTCGAGCGGGCGGTCGTCGATGACGAGAAGCAGCTCCAGCGGCTCCAGTCGTTCTTTGCCAGGACCTCTCCGGAGCTGGTAGACCGGGTCGAGCTCTGGCAGGAGTCAACGCCGCTCTTCGAGCAGTCCGGTGTCGAGGAGGTCATCGAGGGAATGACATCCCGCCGGGTCGACCTGCCCAGCGGCGGCTACCTGATGATCGACTACGGCGAGGCGCTCACCGTATTCGACGTCAACTCGGGCTCCTTCGTCGGGCGGGGCAAGCAGGCCCGCCTGGAAGACACCATTACCAAGACGAACCTGGAAGCGGCCGAGGAGGTCGTCCGCCAGCTGCGTCTGCGCGACATCGGCGGCATCATCGTCATCGACTTCATCGACATGGCCAAGGCGCGCAACCGTGACGCGGTCATGAAGACGCTTCGCAAGGCGCTCGACGAGGACCGGACCAAGACCTTCACGGCAGAGATCTCGAAGCTGGGCCTGGTCGAGATGACCCGCCAGAACGTCACCGAGGGCGTGAGGGAGATCATCTCCCGGACCTGCCCGACCTGTGACGGGGACGCGGTGATTCTCAGCGAGGAGACGATCTCGATCGACTTCGACCGGCGCCTGAGGGAGCTGGCCGCCAGGTCGCCGCGCACGACCGAGGCCTTCCTGGTCCAGATGAACCCGCTGGTGAGCGTCGAGTTCACCGGTGGCGGGGCGCGGATGCTCCGCGAGCTCGAGGAGGCGACCGGCAAGGTCTTCCACTTCGAGGGCTCCGAGGCGCTGGCCCACGATCACTTCGAGGTGGTCATGGAAGGCTCGGCCGAGGATGTGGCCGCCCGGGCGATCCCGTTCCGCGAGGGCGAAGAGGTGCTCGTGACGATCGTCGAGCCCCACATGTACAACGCCGACGACGCCGTAGCGAAGATCGACGGCTACGTCGTGTCGGTGGCCGGCGGGGGGCCCCACATCGGCGAGAAGCACATGGTCAGGATCGAGGAAGCGGGCCGCAACGCGGCGCGCGCCACGATGCTTGAGGCCCCCGGTTCCGGCGATGGCCTAGAATCCGGATCCCGTGGTTCAGGCCGGTCCCGGCCGGGGCGGCGGGGAGCGGAGCCTGCGGCCGCGGGCTCGGAGACCAAGACCGACTGAGAGAGATGTACGCAATCGTCAAGACAGGTGGCAAGCAGTACCGCGTAGAGGAGGGGCAAAGCCTGCTCGTGGAGCGCCTCCCCGAAGACGAGGGAGCCACCGTCACCCTCGAGCCGGTTATGTACCGCTCCGACGAGGTCGTGTTCGACCCCGCGGCGCTTGGCAAGGTGAAGGTCCAGGCCAAGGTCCTCGAGCACCTGCGCGGCGAGAAGATCCGTGTCTTCAAGTTCAAGCCCAAGCGCGGCTACAAGCGCACCCAGGGCCACCGCCAGGAGCTGACCCGGATCGAGGTCACCGGCATCTCGATGGGCGCGGCAGCCAGGAAGGCACCGGCCTCCAAGGCAGCTGCAGAGAAGCCGGCCGCGACGGCGAGCAAGCCCGCGGCGAAGAAGCCCGCGGCGAAGAAGCCCGCGGCGAAGAAGCCCGCGGCGAAGAAGCCCTCGGCAGGAGAGGACAGCTAGCAATGGCACACAAGAAAGGCGGCGGCTCCTCCCGTAACGGCCGCGACTCGGAGTCCAAGCGCCTCGGAGTGAAGGTCTTCGGTGGCCAGGCGGTCAGCGGCGGAGAGATCATCGTCCGCCAGCGCGGTACGCGCTTCCGCGCCGGCGAGGGTGTCGGCATGGGGCGCGACCACACCCTCTTTGCCAAGGGGCCCGGCGTCGTGCAGTTCAGCGAGGGGCGTGCCGGCCGCTTCGTGAGCGTCGTCTCGCCCGGCCAGGACTGAGCGCTCCGCCCGGTCAGATCGGCTGGATCGTCGGCCTGATCAGGATCTCGTTCACGTCGACCCGCTCGGGCTGTGAGATTGCCCAGATGACCGCTCCCGCGATGTCGTCCTCCTCGAGGATCCCGTCGGCCGGCTTCTTGTCGAAGAAGGGCGTATCCACCATTCCAGGCTCGATCAGGGTGACGCGGACTCCCGTGCCGGCCAGTTCGGCGCGCAGCGACTGACCCATTCCGGTGACCGCCCACTTGGTCGAGGAGTAGAGGCTTCCGGGAAGCGCAACCCGGCCGGCCACCGAGCCGGTCAGGAGGAAGTGGCCCTTCGCCGCGCGCACGGCGTCGAAGGTGGCGCGAATCGTGTAGGCCGCCCCCAGCACGTTGGTCAGGACCATCTCGCGCCAGTGGTCCGGGCTGTCGCCCTCGCGGGAGAAGCTGCGCTTCCCGCCGAAACCGGCGTTGGCGAAAACGATGTCAATCGCCCCGAACCGCTCGAGGGTGGCCTCGGCAAGACGCTCGTTCTCCGCCCAGGACGTGACGTCGACAGGGACGGTGAGGGTCTCGCCCTCGCACCGCGAGGCGACCTCCTCGAGGGCGTCCTGCCGGCGCGAGGCGAGTACGAGGCGGTAGCCGCGGCGCGAGGCCTCGATTGCCGTCGCGGCACCAATCCCGCTCGACGCTCCTGTGATCACGAATACCCTGCTGTCGGCCATGGCTGTGCCCTTTCGTTCCGGGAGTGGCGGCAGTCGGCCAGATCGCCGATGCTCCAAGACAAGGCTCGCATATTCGTGAAGGGCGGCCGTGGCGGCGACGGCTGCACCTCTTTTCGCCGCGAGGCCCACGTCCCCCGGGGAGGCCCGGATGGAGGGGACGGGGGCCACGGGGGCGCCGTGGTCGTTGCCTGCGATTCCTCGCTTCGCGACCTACAGTCGCTCGGGCGCAGGAACCGGTGGGAGGCCGGGCGGGGGAGCCACGGGGAGGGATCCAATCGCCGTGGGGCCGACGGAGAGGAGCTGATCATCGCCGTACCCCCCGGCACCGTGGTGGAGTCCGACGACGGCAGCGTCTTCGACCTGGTGGTACCCGGCCAGCGGGCCGTAGTCGCCCGGGGCGGCTCCGGGGGCCGGGGCAATGCGCGCTTCAAGAGCTCGACCAGGCGCGCCCCGCGATTCTCCGAGCGCGGCCTTGAGGGTGAGGAGCAATGGCTTGCCCTTCGGCTCAAGCTCCTGGCCGACGTCGGTCTGGTCGGTCTGCCCAACGCCGGCAAGTCGTCGCTGGTGTCGGTCCTGACAAGAGCGCGTCCGAAGGTTGGTGACTACCCGTTCACCACGCTCGAGCCTCAGCTCGGAGTGCTCGACCGCGGAGGCCGGCAGCTGGTGAT
The DNA here is from genome assembly GCA_032119675.1 of Solirubrobacteraceae bacterium. Taxonomy (GTDB): domain Bacteria; phylum Actinomycetota; class Thermoleophilia; order Solirubrobacterales; family Solirubrobacteraceae; genus F1-60-MAGs163. Next base: position 4,169 of record JAUMBN010000181.1, read on the forward strand.
CGCAGATGTGCCCGGGCTGATCGAGGGCGCCGCCGAGGGCGCCGGCCTGGGCCTCGAGTTCCTCGCCCACCTCGAGCGCACGACGCTTCTGGTGCACGTCCTGGAGATCGAGCCCCTCGACGGGTCCGACCCCCAGGAATCCTGGCTGGCGATCGAGAAGGAGCTGCGCAGCCACGACGAAGCCCTGGCGGCCCTACCGCGCGTGCTCGCGCTTTCCAAGGCCGACCTCGTAGACGAGTCGCGCCGCGAGCAGGCCGCGGCCGAGTGGGAGGAGAGGCTCGGCCCCGGGGTCCCGGTGGTGGTTACGTCGAGCGCGACCCGCGAGGGGATCGACGAGCTGGCCGACCTGCTCGTGCGGCTGGCGCCCGAGGCTGGGACCGTCGCTGCGGCCGATGAGCCGATGGCCGAGCACATCACCTACCGCCCCGGGCCGCCGGCCGGATGGGCGGTCGAGGGGGGCGAGGGCCGCTTCACGGTCTCCGGGCCTGCGGTCGAGAGGCTGGTGGCCCGCTTCGACCTGGAGAACGAGGACGCGATGAGCGAGGCCGAGCGGCGGCTTCGCCGCATGGGCGTGATCGCCGAGCTCGAGGCGAGGGGGTTCAGCCCCGGCGACGAGGTGGAGATCGCCGGGGTGCAGTTCGAATTGGAGGGGTAGGCGGGCGCCGCGGTTACGCTGCCTCGGTCATGGGCCGCTACGTGATCAAGCTGGGATCGAACATCGTCGCCGACGACGGCGGAGCCCTGCGTGAGGACATCATGCGCTCGGTCTGCGGCCGGATCGCCGAGCGCCACCGGGCCGGCGACGACTTCGTTGTGGTGAGCAGCGGGGCGATTGCCCGGGGGATGGAGGCCATGGGGCTCTCTGAGCGCCCGGCATCCAT
>JAUMBN010000182.1:0-11193 GCA_032119675.1 Solirubrobacteraceae bacterium
GGTTCACATGGCCTCTGACGGGTGGTCGGTCTACACCGACGACGGCTCGCAGTCGGCGCACTTCGAATTCACCGTCGCGATCACCGAAAAAGGGCCGCGGATTCTCAATCCGTGGCATGAGCTGGTCCGGGATCGCCGGTGAAGGCGCGGGAGCCCGGAATTTGCCGCGGTTTTGCTACCGTACGGCCTTCGAGTTCAGGGCGGGTTCCTGAGCGGAAGCTTCAATCCGTGAGCGGTAGCGGCGGCCTCCTGCGGTCTCCAGAGCCTCTCCACGGACCATCGAGAAGAAGGCGAGATGAAGGTACGGCCCTCGGTCAAGCCGATGTGCGAAAAGTGCAAGGTCATCAGGCGTCGAGGCGTCGTTCTCGTCATATGCCCGAACCCGCGTCACAAGCAGCGCCAGGGGTGAGCTGAATGGCCCGTATCTCAGGGATCAACATCCCCCTCAACAAGCGCGTCGAGATCGGACTCACCTACGTCTACGGCATCGGCCGTTCCACCTCGCTCAAGATCCTCGAAGAGGCCAAGGTCAACCCCGACACCCAGGTCCGCGACCTGACCGAGGACGAGGTCTCCCGGATCCGCGGCGTGATCGACAACGATCTCGTCGTCGAGGGCGACCTCCGCCGCGAGCGCTCGCAGGACATCAAGCGGCTCGGGGAGATCGGCTGCTACCGCGGTATCCGCCACCGGCGCAAGCTTCCCGTCCGTGGCCAGAACACGAAGACAAACGCCCGCACCCGCAAGGGCCCCAAGCGCATGCAGGTGGCCGGCAAGAAGGCCCCGACCAAGACCTGAGGAACTGAGTGCCCGCACCCAAGAGACCAGCCCGTGGACGCCGCAAGGCCCGGAAGAACGTTCCGGTCGGCCAGGCCCATATCAAGACTTCGTTCAACAACACGATCGTCTCCCTCACGGACCGCGAGGGGAACGTCATCGCCTGGGAGTCTGCCGGAAGCGCCGGCTTCAACGGCTCCCGCAAGTCGACCCCGTTTGCCGCGCAGGTCACCGCCGACGCTGCTGCCCGCAAGGGGATGGAGCAGGGACTCCAGAAGGTCGAGGTCTTCGTCAAGGGCTCCGGCTCCGGGCGCGAGACGGCGATCCGCTCGCTCCAGGCCGCCGGGCTCGAGGTGACGAGCGTCCGCGACGTGACCCCGCATGCCCACAACGGGTGCCGCCCCCGCAAGCGGCGCCGGGTGTGAGGTGAGCTGACCGAATGGCCCGCGACACAGGAGCACAGTGCAAGCAGTGCCGCCGCGAGGGGGAGAAGCTCTTCCTGAAGGGTGAGCGCTGCCTGACCGACAAGTGCAGCATCGAGCGCCGCGCCTACCCGCCGGGCGACCACGGCCGCGGCCGCCAGAAGCAGAGCGAGTACCGGGTGCAGCTGCGCGAGAAGCAGAAGGCCCGGCGCTACTACGGGATCCTTGAGGCCCAGTTCCGCCGCTACTACGAGAAGGCCAGCCGCCAGAGCGGCGTCACCGGCGAGAACCTCCTCACCCTGCTCGAGCAGCGCTTCGACAACGTGCTCGTACGTCTCGGCTTCGCGGGCTCGCGCCGCCAGGCCCGCCAGCTGATTCGCCACGGCCACTGGACCATCAACGGCCGCCGCGTCGACATCCCCAGCTTCCAGGTAAGCGAGGGCGACATCATCGCCTTCAAGGCCGGCAGCCCCGGTGAGCCCGTCGTCCGGGCCGCGACCGAGCTGACCGCGCAGGTCCCGGCCTGGCTCCAGGCCGACCACGACTCGCTCACGGCGAAGGTCCTGCGCTCCCCCGAGCGCAAGGAGATCGCCACCCCCGTGCAGGAACAGCTCATCGTCGAGCTGTACTCGAAGTAGGAACAGGCTTCAGCGCCGGGGCCCGCAGGAGGGCCGCGGCGCGAACGACGCCGCCGAGGGCGGCGCGCAGAACACGACGACAGGAACCCCGATGCTCGATTTCCAGATCCCCCGAATTACCAGCGAGAAGTCCGACGACGACCGAGGCTCGTTCGTCATCGAGCCGCTCGACCGCGGCTTCGGCTACACCTTCGGCAACTCGCTGCGCCGCGTCCTGCTGAGCTCGCTCTCGGGCGCTGCGGTGACGAGCGTCCGGATCGAGGGCGTCGCCCACGAGTTCTCGAACATAGACGGGGTCAAGGAGGACGTCACCGACATCATCCTCAACCTCAAGGGAGTGGTCTGCCGGATGCACTCCGACGCGACCGAGGTCGAGGCGCCGCTGGTCGTGACCGGCCCCGGCGAGATCACCGCCAAGGACATCGACCTTCCCGCCGGCGTCGAGATCCTCAACCCGAAGGCCCATATCGCCACCCTCGAGAAGAAGACCAAGCTCGAGATGTACCTGACGATCGGCCGTGGCCGCGGCTACCGCCCGGCGGAGGAGAACAAGACCGAGGACCAGCCGATCGGTGTAATCCCGGTCGACTCGATCTTCTCGCCGGTCCGCCGCGTTGCCTACTCGGTCGAGCAGGCCCGCGTCGGCCAGCGGACCGACTTCGACAAGCTCAACCTCGACATCGAAACCGACGGTTCGATCGACCCGCAGGCCGCCCTTCGCGAAGCCTCCGAGATCCTGATCAGCCAGCTGGCAATCTTTACCGACGAGGACCGCATCGAGGAGCTCCGCCAGGGCCCGGTCGGCGTGCTGGAGGGCGGCGTTCCCGGGATGCCCGGGGCTGCTCCGATCGCGGTCGGCGGCGCCGACGACGACATCCTCATCGAGGAGCTCGAGCTCGGTGTCCGCTCCTATAACTGCCTCAAGCGGGCCGGCATCCAGACGATCGGCGAGCTGCTCTCCAAGTCCGAGGACGAGCTGGCGGCGATTCCCAACTTCGGCCGCAAGTCGATCGACGAGGTCGTGGAGACTCTGGCCGCCCGCGGCCTGACGCTCCGCGAGGACTGATCCGGGGGTAATCCGGCCATGCGCCACCAGAAGACCCGCCACAAGCTCAGCCGCTCCAGTTCGCATCGCAAGGCGCTGCTGCGCAACCTCTGTAAGGAGGTCATCGAACACGAGCGGATCAAGACGACCGAGGCCAAGGCCAAGGCGGTCAAGCCGGAGATCGAGCAGCTGATCACCCTGGCCAAGACCGACGACCTTCACGCGCGCCGGCAGGCTCTCGCCGCCCTGGGCCAGGACAAGTTCGCCGTCCATAAGCTCTTCGTCGAGATTGCCCCCCGCTACGCCGACCGTCCCGGTGGCTACACGCGCATCCTGAAGCTCGGGCCGCGCCGCAGCGACTCGACCGAGATGGTCTACATCGAGCTCGTCTGAGCCGCCTGGAGCACACAGGCGCCCGGCGGGGCGGGCTATATCGTGAGGCGGGCCGATGAGGGTCCTGCTCACCAACGACGACGGAATCGAGGCCGAAGGGCTGCAGGCTCTGCGGCGCGAGCTGGCGGCGGTGCCCGGGGTGGAGCTCGCGGTGATCGCCCCCGACGGCAACCGCTCGGCGATGGCGAGGATGATCACCACCCGCCGGCCGCTCTGGCTGGAGGAGGTGGCATTCGAGGACGGGACCGTCGGCTACGCCACCGACGGGACCCCGGTCGACTGCGTCCGGTTCGCACAGCTCGGGGTTATTGACGGCTTCATCCCCGAGCTGATCGTCTCCGGGATCAATCACGGCTCGAACCTCGGTGACGACGTCACCTACTCCGGCACTGTGGCCGCGGCGCTTGAGGGGATTGTGCTGGGCATTCCCGCGGTGGCGATCTCCCAGCAGTCGACGTTGAGGGAGATGGACTTCCGCATGGGCCGCCACTTCGACTTCGGCGCCGGAGCCCGCTTCACGGCCGGCCTGGTTGCCGGCCTCGAGGAGATCCAGTTGCCCGAGGGGACACTCCTGAACATCAACGTGCCCGGCGGCGAGCCGCTTGGCGTCCACGCCACGCGCCTGGGCAAGAGGATCTACCGCGACGAGCTGACCCTCGAGCATGACGAGGGCGACGGGCGGCGACGCTTCCTTATCTACGGGGCCGACCATGGCTACGAGGACGAGCCCGGGACCGACCTTGCCGCCGTCGCGGAGGGGATGATCTCGGTCACGCCCCTTCACTTCGATCTCACGTACGTGGACGGAATACAGCACCTCAGCGACAGCGCCCTGGAGCGGTTGCTCCACCCCGCGGGCCCGGAATCAGGGTGAGCACTCCGGCCAAGCGTGCCGAGGAGCTCCGGCGGGAGATCGGCCGCCACAACGAGCTCTATTACGTCGCCGACGACCCGGAGATCGCCGACGACGAGTACGACGCTCTGCTTGACGAGCTGCGGGCGATCGAGCGCGAGAGCCCCGATCTGGTCACGCCCGACTCGCCCACCCAGCGCGTCGGCGCCGAGCCGGTCAGCGCGCTGGAGAAGGTCCACCACCCCGAGCCGATGTTCTCGCTGGCCAATGCCCGCAACGCCGAGGAGCTCGATGCGTGGGCGGCCCGGATGCGCAACCACCTGGCCCGCGAGGGGATAGAGCGCAAGAGCTTCGAGTACGTCTGTGAGCCGAAGGTCGACGGGCTCGCGATCTCGATCCTCTACCGGGACGGGGTGCTCGAGCGCGGGGCGACGCGGGGCAACGGCGAGGTGGGTGAGGACGTAACCCACAACCTCAGGACGATTCCCTCCGTCCCGCTGAAGATCGATGGCCCGAAGGGCCTGCTCGAGGTGCGGGGGGAGGTCTACATGTCGCTGCGGGACTTCACCGAGCTCAATGAGCGCCGAGCCGAACAGGGCGAGCCGACCTTCATGAATCCCCGCAACGCCGCGGCGGGCACGATCCGCCAGCTCGACCCGCGCCTGGCCGCCGAGCGGCCGCTCTCCCTCTGGGCCTACGGCATCGGCGCCTCCGGGAATCTCAAGCTCGACAGCCAGTGGGAGACCCTTGAGTGGCTGCGCGGCAAGGGGTTCCCGGTCAACGCAGATATCGAGCGGGCCCGGGGCGAGAAGAAGGTGATCGAGCTCTGCGAGCGCTGGGGAGAGAACCGCGGCAACCTCGACTTCGAAATCGACGGCGTGGTGGTGAAGGTCGACGACTTCGAGCTGCAGCGCCGGCTGGGCGTGGTCGGGCGCGACCCCCGCTGGGCGATCGCCTGGAAGTTTCCGCCGACCACCAAGGTGACGACCCTCAACGCGGTCGAGTGGAATGTCGGCAAGTTCGGCGACCTGCACCCGGCGGCGATGCTCGAGCCGGTCCACGTCGGCGGGGTGACCGTCTCGATGGCGACGCTCCACAACGAGGAGGACGTCGGCCGCAAGGACCTGCGCGTCGGCGACGAGGTGATTGTCCTGAGGGCCGGCGACGTTATCCCCCAGGTGGTCTCGCCCGCCCCTCACGCCGCGGAGAAGAAGGGCCGCTCCAGGCCGGTCAAGCCGCCGAAGAGGTGTCCGGCCTGCGCAACGGCGACGGTCAAGCCCGACGACTCCGTCTTCACCAAGTGCCCCAACGCCGACTGTCCCGGCCGGCGCCGGCAGCTGCTCCAGCACTTCGTCTCCCGCGGGGCGATGGATATCGACGGGCTCGGCGACAAGCATGTCGACACGCTCCTCGAGGGAGAGATGATCGAGACCGCCGGGGACCTCTACCGCCTCACGGTCGAGCAGCTCGCCGGCCTGGAGGGAATGGGCGAGCTTTCGGCCACCCACCTCGTGGGCTCACTGGAAGAGTCGCGCGGGCGCCCGTTCGCGCGGGTGCTCTTCGCCCTGGGGATCGAGGGCGTCGGCGAGGTGAACGGGCGTAACCTCGCCCAGCGCTTTCGCTCGATAGACGCGCTGCTCGCCGCCGACGAGGAGGAGATCGCCCAGACGCCGGGCATCGGCCCCATCGTCGCCGCCCAGATCCACGGGACACTTGCCTCAGCCCGGATGCGCTCCCTGATCGCGGACCTGCGCGAGGTTGGCCTTACCTTCGAGGAGGAGGGCCCCCCGCCGGGGGAGGGTCCGCTCGCCGACACCACCTTCGTGCTCACCGGCACCCTCCCCGGCCTCACCCGCGAGCAGGCCACCGAGAAGATCCTCGCGGCCGGTGGGCGCGTCACCTCCTCGGTCTCGAAGAAGACCGACTACCTGCTGGCCGGGGATTCGCCTGGCTCCAAGGCCGAGAAGGCCGAGCGGCTCGGCGTGAAGGTGATCGACGAGGCCGCGCTGCTGAAGCTGCTGGGCGGCTAGCCGGCGTAACGGGCCAGCGAGCGGGCTATTGAGTCCTGCAGGACGCGCCCCCTTGCCGGAGAGATGGCGTTCATCATCAGGGCGAAGGCGATCGTGTGCCCCGAGGCCGAGCGGCAGGTCCCGGCCAGGGTGCTCACATTGCTGAGGGTCCCGGTCTTGGCCCGGCAGTTGCCGGCCGCCCTTGTTCCGCGCATCCTCGAGGCCAGCGTGCCGGTCCGCCCCGCGACCGCCAGTGAGCCTTCGAAGGCCTCCCGGTTGGCGCTGCGACGCATACCGGTGATCAGGGCCATCACATCCCGCGGAGAGGTCGAGTTCGAGCGCGAGAGGCCTGAGCCGTCGGCGATCCGCGGGCTGGCGCCAAAGCCCGAGGCCACGGCCCGGGTCACCGATGCCCCGGCCGTGGTGGAGCCGGCGGGGCCGAAGCGGGCGCCCAGCTCCTTGAGCAGCACCTCGGCCATGAAGTTGTCCGACGGCGAGTTGACCAGTCGCGAGAGCTCGGCGACGGGCGGCGAGCTGACACGGGCCAGGCGCCGGGCATCGTCGGGGGTGCGGCCGGTCTTCGTCCGGCCCATAACCCTCAGCCCGCGCGCGCGGACCGCCCTTGCCAGTGACCGCGCGGCCGCGAGTCCCGGCCCGCCGTCGCCCCAGCCGCGGGACACCGCGAGAGCCCCGATCGATCCCCCAAGCCAGGGGCTGTAGCCCCAGCCCGAGCCGCCGCGCCGGGTGTCGAAGCGCGACTCGTCCCCGATGACCGAGCCTGAGACACTGCGAATGCCCGAGGCCCCGACGCGCCTGGCCAGCGTCGCGATATCCGGAGCTCCGAGCGTCGGGTCGCCGCCGCCGCGGATTACCAGGTCGCCATCGAGCCGGCCGTCCTCGTCGAGCGGGCCGGAGGCCAGAAGGTCGGTGTGGAGCCGGGTCGAGGCTCCCATCCGGCGCAGTGCAGCGGCGGTCGTGTAGAGCTTGGCTACCGAGGCCGGGATGCGGTCGGTGCCCGGGCGCAGCTCGAAGAGGACCTCCCCGGTGGTCAGGTCGCGGACGAGCGCCCCGCTGTACGGGCCGGCCTTCTTCATGGTCTTGGCGGTCTTGGCCTCCAGGGCCTGCCGGGTGAGGGCCGGCGCGCCGGGAGCGCAGGCCAGCAGGGCCGTGAAGGCGGCCGTGGATGCGAGCGCAGCGAGGCGGGGCCGGCTGTACGCGACAAGCGGCACGCTGGCGAAGCTAGTGGGCCCACCACGCAGGGGCGCCATTTCGCTTTCATGGCCGCCAATGGGGGAAATTACCGGCGCGCCCGACGCCGCCATGCTGCCTAGAATGAAATTGATGGGCGATGTCGTAAAGCTCGATCCCGCGCCAAGAATGGAATCTTCGCGGCGCCGTTCGCCACGCTCCGACCGCGTGGCCCTTGTGCTCGGGGGCGGTGGCCTGACCGGCGGCGTCTACGAGATTGGGGCCCTGCGAGCGCTGGATCTGCTGGCGGTCAACCGCAACGTCAATGATCTCGACATCTACGTTGGTACGAGCGCCGGCTCGTTCGTCGCCGCGATGACCGCCAACGGGGTCACGCCGGCAGAGATGATGCAGGTGGTAAACGGCCGCGGTGACACGCCATTCCGCGACGTCGGCGTCGGCACCGCGATGAGGCCCAACGTCAAGGAGTTCGCGCGCACCGGGGCGCTCTTCCCGCTTCGGCTGGCCCGGCTGGCCGCCGAGCTGATCCCGAAGATCGGTGAGGTCTCCGCGATGGACCTCGTCCTCGGCCTTGGCGAGGACCTTCCCTCCGGCCTCTACAGCGGCCGTGGCCTCGAGAAGTACCTCGAGGAGGTCCTCAGCGATCCCGAGCGGACCAACGACTTCCGGGCCCTGGGCCGCGAGCTCTACATCACCGCAACCGACCTCGACGTCTGCGAGCGGATCGTCTTCGGCGCCGAGGGCTGGGACGACACCCCGATCTCCCGCGCCGTGCGGGCCTCGACGGCGCTGCCGATGCTCTACAAGCCGGTTCGGGTCGGGGACCGCGAGCTGGTGGACGGGGGCATTATCTCGACCACCAACGTCGACGTGGCGGTCGCCGCCGGCGCGACGCTGATCATCGTCGTCAACCCGCTGGTCCCGTACGTCGGCGACCACGACCGCAGCCAACCGGACATGCCCGGCTCCCGCCCTAGCCACATCAGCGACATGGGCATGGCCCAGATCGGCTACCAGTCCTTCCGCCTGATCGCCTGGCAGCGCCTCCACGAGGTGGCGGCCCGCTGGGAGAAGCGCTACCCGGACGTGGACATCGTGCTCATCGAGCCTGACGCCGACGACCGGCTGATGTCCGAGACGGCGATCATGGACTTCACCAAGCGCGTGGAGATCGCCCGCCACGGCTTCCAGTCGGTGACCGTCAAGCTCGCCGACAACTACGACTACTACAAGGAGATCATGGCCCGCCACGGGATCACGATCTCCGCCACGCGCGTGCGCAAGGTCGTCCGCCACGTCACCCGCGAGCAGGAGAAGACTCGGGCCTGGAAGCGGATTCTCGAGCAGACCACCGGCACGCTCCTGCGCCAGTCCGAGCACGAGCCCGACCCGGTGGACATGGCCGCCGGCCGCGGCCGCTGATCGGTCAGCCCCGGCCCAGGGACTGTTCCAGGGCCCGCAGGAAGCGGGTTGTGGCCGCCTCGTCCTGAACGGTGACGCGGACGTGCCGCTGGTCGCCGAGGGCTGCGCCGGTGGCCACCTTCAACGAGAAGCGCGCCAGCGCCGAGGCCAGGGCTGGTCCGTCCATCCCGTCGGCGGCGATCCACAGAAAGTTGGCCTGGCTGTCGGGCAGCACCTCGACCGGCAGCTTTGCCAGCTCGCCGTAGAGCCGGGTGCGCTCAGCGGCCACGGCGCCGGTCCGTGCGGCCACCACCCCGGGGATCGCCTCAAGCGCCTGCAGGACGCCGGCCTGCGTCAGCTCGCCGATCCCGAGAGGCGGCCCCAGGCCGGTCAGCAGCGGCTCGGCTCCCGGGCCGCAGACGGCGTAGCCGCAGCGCAGCCCGGCCAGCCCCCACGCCTTCGAGAAGCTGCGGAAGACGATAAGTCGTGGGTGGTGGTCGGTGAGCCGGAGCGCCGCGTCCTGCTCCTCGGCGGAGACGAAGTCGCGCAGGGCTTCGTCGAGCAGAACCCCGACGCGCTCGGGCAGGGCGCCCAGGAGGCGGTCCAGCTCGCCGGAGGCGATCAGCTCACCGGTCGGGTCGTTCGGGTTGGCGATCACCACCAGGCGGGTCTTTTTCGTGACCGCTGCGAGGATCGCATCGACGTCGTGGCTGGCGACGGTCGCCACCTCCCCCCGCGCCTCACGGGCCATCACCGGGTAGAGGGGGTAGGAGGGCCAGGGGGAGAGGAGCTCATCGCCCGGCTCCATAAGCGCCTGGGCGGCGCTGGAGAGCAGCTGGGAGGCGCCGTCCCCGAGAACGACCCGCTCGGCCTCCACCCCGTGGCGGTGGGCGATCGCGGCGCGCAGCTCGCCGGCGCTGTCGGCGTAGCGGTGCAGTCCCCGCCGGGCGGTGAAGGTGATCGCGTCCACCACCACCGAGGGCGGGTATTCATGCCAGGTGGTGCGGGAGAGGTCAAGCTCGCCGACACGGTCGAGCGCCTTGCGGCGACGCTCGTCGGCCTCCTTGCGGAGCCCCTCGCTGACCTCCTCGGGGGATAGCTCCTGGAACTGCCGGTAGCGGTCGAGCAGGCCCATCAGGGAGGGGTCGGGGTGCCGCCCTCACCCATCTGGGCCAGGCCACCCCCAAACACCATCCACAGCCCGAAGAGGGAGACGCCGACGAATGCGGTGTAGGCGAAGACGCGGCCCACGACGCCTTCGCGCTGGTCGTAGCCGGCCGCCCGGCGCACCAAAACCCAGGCCCGGTCGAGCTGCTTGAGGATCGAGAGCGCGCCGACCAGGGTGAGCAGGATCCCGACGAGGGCGACGATCACGGCGAGGAAGACCCGCTCGGCCAGGAATGGGATATGGGAGACGATCCAGAGCCAGCCGGCGGGGATCGGTCCCCAGAAGCAGAGGTTGATCAGCACCATCAGCGCGAGGATCGCGGCCGCCAGCACCGAGTCGCGTCGCCGTGACCGGTCGTCACCGAAGACCGGCGCCTCCCGGTAGTGGACCGGCTGGGTGCCCGGACGCCGCCCGACGAACAGCCCGCCGTTGTCGCTGGGGTCGCTGCGCATGCCCCTTGAGGATAGGAGCCGGCCCTGCGTCAGGAGCCGGCCCGGCTCAGCTCTCGTAGAGCGCGTCGAAGCGGTCGGCGTACTTCTCGTTGACGACGTTCCGCTTGACCTTGAGCGTCGGCGTGAGCTCGTCGGTCTCCTGGGCGAGGTCGTGCTCGAGGATGAAGAACTTCTTGACCTGTTCGACCGGGGCGTACTTCGCGTTGGCCTTGTCGAGCGCGGCCTGGATCATCGCGATCACCTGCTCGTTCTGCGAGAGCGCCTCGATCGAGGTGTCCTCGATTCCCTCCGCCTGCGCCCACGGGACGATCGTCTCGACGTCGAGGGTGATCAGCATCACCGGGTACGGCCGCCGGTCGCCGTGCATCACGGCCTGGCTGACCCACTGGCCCTGCTTCATGTCGTTCTCGAGGTTGGCCGGGGTGAGGTTCTTGCCCCCCGCGGTGATGATGATGTCCTTCTTGCGCCCGGTGATGTAGACGAAGCCGTCCTCGTCGACGCTGCCCAGGTCGCCGGTGTGAAGCCAGCCGTCGACGATTGCCCCGAAGCTGGCGTCGTCGTTCTTGTAGTAGCCCTGGAAGATGTTGGCGCCCTTGATCAGGATCTCGCCGTCGTCGGCGATCTTCACTTCGACGCCCGGCAGCGGCTTGCCGATTGAGCCGAAGCGGTGGTTCTCCGGAGTGGAGGTCGTGGCCACGGTGGCCGTCTCGGTCATTCCGTAGCCCTCCATGACCGGGACGCCGGCGGCGTAGAAGAAGCGCAGGATCTCCGGCGCGATCGGGGCGGCGCCGGTCACCGCCTCGCGCACGCGGCCGCCGAAGGCGGC
>JAUMBN010000183.1:0-11035 GCA_032119675.1 Solirubrobacteraceae bacterium
CCCTTCACCGCCTTGTCCAGCGCGGCCTGGGTCTCGTCGGACCAGTCGCCCTCAGCGATCTTGGCCAGGGTCGGAGCGGCCTCGGCCTTCACCCGCTGGGTGAGCCCGTCGAGGAACTCCGGCACGCGGTCGACGAGGATCCGGTCCAGCGCCCCGGAGGTGGCGGCGTAGATCTGGGCGACCTGGATCTCGACGGGGAGCGGGTCGCGCTCGGGCTGGTTGAGGGTCGCCACCAGGCGCTCACCACGGGCCAGCGTGCGCTGGGTGTCGGCGTCAAGGTCGGAGCCGAACTGGGCGAAGGCCTCGAGGTCACGGAACTGGGAGAGCTCGATCTTCAGGCGGCCGGCGATCTTCTTCATCGGCGAGATCTGGGCGTTGCCTCCCACCCGGGAGACCGAGATGCCGACGTTGATGGCCGGCCGGACACCCGAGTAGAAGAGCTTGGGCTCCAGGAAGATCTGGCCGTCGGTGATCGAGATCACGTTGGTCGGGATGTAGGCCGAGACGTCGCCGGCCTGGGTCTCGATGACCGGAAGCGCGGTCAGCGATCCGCCACCGAGCTCATCATTCATCTTGGCCGACCGCTCCAGCAGGCGGCTGTGCAGGTAGAAGACGTCGCCCGGGTAGGCCTCGCGGCCCGGCGGGCGGCGCAGGAGCAGCGACATCTGCCGATAGGCGAAAGCGTGCTTGGTGAGGTCGTCGTAGACGGCGACGGCGTGCTTGCCGTTGTAGAGGAAGTACTCGGCCATCGCGGTGCCGGCATAGGGCGCCATGTACTTGATCGGCGCCGACTCGTCGGCCGGGGCGGCGACGATGATCGTCCTCTCCAGCGCGCCGTTCTCGGCGAGCGTCTCGGCGAGCTGGACGACCGTCGCCATGCGCTGGCCGATGGCGACGTAGACGAATACGAGGTCGCTGTCCTTGTTGTTGATGATCGCGTCAAGCGCGATCGAGGTCTTCCCGGTCTGGCGGTCGCCGATGATCAGCTCGCGCTGGCCGCGGCCGATCGGGATCATCGAGTCGATCGCCTTGAGGCCCGTCTGCATCGGCTCGGTGACCGGCTGGCGCTGGACCACGCCGGGCGCCTTGAACTCGGCCAGGCGCGTCTCGTCGGTGACGATGGCGCCCTTGCCGTCGAGCGGGTTGCCCAGCGGGTCGACGATCCGGCCCAGCAGCGCGTCGCCGACCGGCACCTCGAGCAGCTTGCCGGTGCGCTTGACGGTGTCGCCCTCGACGATCTTCTCCCAGGGGCCGAAGAGCACGGCGCCGACGTTGTCGGCCTCGAGGTTGAGGGCCAGCCCGGTGACGCCGTGCGGGAGCTCGAGCATCTCGAGCGACTGGCAGTTCTCGAGCCCGTAGATGCGGGCGATTCCGTCGCCGATGGAGAGGACGGTGCCGACCTCGGTCAGCTCTGCGCTCCCGGCGTCGAGCCCCTCGATGCGGGACTTCAGGATGCTGGTGATCTCATCGGGCTTGATCTGCATTTTCTCTCTGACTCCTTGGGATTTGCCCGCGATCAGGCGCGGGCGACCTCGGTGCGAAGGTTTTCAAGACGGTTTCGGATGGATGCGTCGAGGATCGAGTTGCCGACGCGGAGCACGACGCCGCCGACGATCGACGGGTCGACCTCCTCAGTCAGCTCCACGCGCGAGCCGGTCTGGTCGCTGATCTGCTTGACCAGGCGGGAGATGACCGCCGGGTCGAGGGCCACGGCGCTGGTGACGGTTACCGCGAGCAGGTCCTCGGCCTGGTCGCAGAGCCGGTCGTACTCGCGGCGGATGCGGGCGATCAGCGGAAGCCGCTCGTTTTCCACCAGCAGCATCAGGAAGCGCTCGACCGACGGGTCGACCCCCGAGAGGGCCGCCTGCAGCCCGCGCTTTTTCTCCTCGGAGGAGAAGTACGGCGAGAAGCAGAACAGGCGCAGGTCCTGGTTGGCCTCCAGGGCGTCGGCGAGCTCGCCCAGCTGCTCGCGCACGACTTCGACGTTGTCCTGCTCGGAGGCAACGTCGAAGAGCGAGCGGGCGTAGACCTGGGCGATCTCTTCCATGGCCTAGCCCCGCTTCTCCCCTGCCAGCGAGGTGAAGTCCAGCTCTGAGAGCGCCTCGTCCACGAGGCGCTGCTGGTCGGCGTCGGAGAGGACCCGGCCGGTCACCTTCTCGGTGGCCAGCACGGTCAGGTCGGCGACCTCGCCTCGGATCTCCTCGATCGCGCGGCGCGTCTCGGCCTCGATGTCCCGCCGGGTCTGCTCGAGCAGTTCGGCGCGCTTCTCCTTGGCCTCCTCGGAGGATTCCCTCTCGTACGCCTCGGCGTTCTTGCGCGCGCGGGCGACGATCTCGTCGGCCTGGACGCGTGCCTCCTTCAGCCGCTCCCGGTACTCGGCGAGCAGCTTCTCGGACTCGGCCCTGGACTGCTCGGCCTGCTCGATCGACTCCTCGATCATCGCCACGCGCTTGTCCAGCGCGTTGCGGATCGCCGGGAAGGCGAACTTGTTGAGGATGATGAGCGTCACCCCGAAGGCGAGCAGCGTCCAGATCATCAGCCCGATACTCGGGCTGACGAGGAAGTTGCTGCTCTCCTCCTCGGCCGCTGCTGCGGCCATTGGCGTGAGTCCGGCGATCATCGGTCTAGCCCAGGAAGAAGGCGATCAGGCCGAAGATGAAGGCGTAGAAGACGATCGCCTCGGTGAGGGCGAAGCCCAACCACTGGATCGAGGTGATCTCATCCTTCATCTCGGGCTGACGGGTGACCGACTCGATCACCTTTCCGAAGATGTATCCGACTCCGATGCCCGGGCCGATGGTGCCGAGACCGGCGCCGATGCCCAGGGCGATCGCCTTCATGCCTTTGCGGCCGTACTCCTGGGCCACTTCGGCGGTGACGCCCGACTGGGCCAGTTCGGTGATCAGTGTTAGGTCCACGGTGTTCGTGCTCCTTAGTGTTCTTCGGCGACGGCGCCGCCGAGGTAGATCGCTGACAGGGTCGTGAAGATAAAGGCTTGGAGGGTGGCGACGAGTCCCACCTCGAAGATGTAGAAGGCCACGGCCAGCACGCCGGTGACGAGGCCGAGGACCACCGAGCCGATGATCGCCAGGTTGAGCAGGATCACGAGCCCGCCGCCCATGAAGAGGATCAGGAGGTGGCCGGCCAGGATGTTGGCGAAGAGCCTGACCGAGAGCGAGATGATCCGGACGAACTGGGAGATCACCTCGATGAAGAAGATCGGCACAGCCGCGGCGCCGCTGACGCCGGCGGGCACCCAGCCCTTCACGTAGGAGACAGGGCCCTTGGCCCGCACTCCCTCGATGTGGTAGCTGATGACGACCACCAGGGTCAGGGCGAGCGGGACCGAGATGTTCGCCGTCGCGGCGTAGAGGGCGAGAGACGGGACCTCGATCCCGAGGATGGTGACCATGTGTTCGGTGTTGGTCGGCAGCGGCAGGTAGCCGATCATGTTCGAGAACCAGAGGAAGAGGAAGAGCGCGGCCATGAACGGGAACCAGCGCCGGATCATCTCCTGGGGAACGTTCCCCCTGGTGATGCTGTCGACGAGGCCGTAGTAGACCTCGACGATCGCCTGGACCCGGTTGGGCTTCATCTGCATACGCCGGGCGACCCAGATCAGCGTCACGCATGCGAGAACCGAGGCTGCCAGGACGTAGAAGACCGCCTTGTTGATCGACATGTCGATCCCGAAGATCTCGATCGAGATCCACGGCGTCAGCTTGAACTCGTTCTGCGGCTTGAACTCCTCGTTGATGTTCAGCGCGAGGGCCGAGGAGGGAGCGGCCAGCGCGAGCGCCAACGCGGCCGCGGGTGCGAGGAGCCTCGCGCGCATCAGGCCGTACCGCCGCTCTCGGCGCGGTCGAACGGCCGCATCACCAGGGTGAAGGAGAAGTTCACGGTGAAGACGAGGAGGAAGAGGACCGCCGCGGCCAGGCCGGCGTCGTTCTCGATCATGCCCGTGCCGAAGATGATCATCGCGACCAGCCAGCCACGGCCGATCATCGAGCCGGTGACGATCCCCGCGACCTGGCGCGGCTCATCGCTGGCCTGCGCCCTGCGGTTGGTCCAGGTGGCGATCGCCTTCTGGAGCCCCCACGCCAGGGCGCCGGCCGCCCAGCCGAGGAGAGGCCAGCCGGCGACGATGAAGACTGGCAGCGCGACGGCGAGGACGATCAGGTCGATATGGCGGAGGACCGGCACGCGGGGGCGGACGTTAGCGCATGGGGGGACTTTGTGACGGCTTAGTGACAGTTCGTATCCGTCGTCACTAACGGGGTTTTTCGGGGTTCGGCAGGCCGGGCGGCGAGGAGCCGCTCAGGCGGCCCGCAGGGGGCGCACCGAAGCCACGATCCGGCCGGTCATCAGCTCGGCCACGCGGTCGTAGACGTCGCGGTTGACGGCCATGCCGCAGTGGCTGCTGGCCACCTCGACGTGGCGCGCCTGGGGGTCCAGGCAGGCCCGCCAGTGGATCACCCCGTCCGAGCGCGAGTAGAGCGAGGCGAAGCCAACGCGGGCGGGGAGCCGGTCGTCCATGTCGGTCCAGAACCCGGTGCAGCAGCCGACCGGCTCGAGGCCGAACCGGTAGGCGTTCCAGCTCTGCTCGCAGTCCCCGGCGATCAGCCGCCGGGCGCCCAGGCGCTGGGCCCGCTGGACGTTGCGGATCTGGAAGCGGACGAGGCCGTGGACGTCCTCCATGCTCGCCACCAGCGGTGATCCCATGGCGATCACCCGGTCCACGCGGTCCGGGTTGCGCACGGCCAGGACGCGGCCGAACATCCCGCCGCGGCTGTGGCCGATGATCGTCACCGGGTGGTCGTAGCGGTCGCTCAGCTCCACCACGCGCTGCTCGAGGTCGGCGATCGCCTGCTCCGAACAGCCGATGTTCGAGCGGATCCCCGACCCGTGGGTCCGGTAGCCGATCCGGCGCAGCCAGCGACTCATCATCCAGAGGCTCTCGTCACCGGCAAGGAAACCCGGGACCAGCATCACCGGCTGGCCCTCGCCGCGCTCCACGCCGCTACCCCGCCAGGTGCGGCTGGCCAGCAGGGCGGCGGCCTCGGCCCCCATCCTTCCTTCCCGCCAGATCTCGGGACCTCCTCCAAACACGCCGGCGAACCGTAAACCTCCGTCAGGACAGCGTGCGGCGTGCCCGCAAAAGCCCTGCACAGGGCCCCGGCGACCCGGCCCCCTATTCGGCCAGGACGGTGTCTGCCGGGTCGTAGGGGGGCGAGCAGCAGCAGAAGAGCACGAGCTCTTCCTCGCCGGTGTTCCAGAGCTTGTGGTCGGTGCCGGGCGGTATCAGGAAGCAGTCGCCGGGACCGACCTCGACCTCCTCCCCGCCGATGAGCAGCCGCCCGCACCCGGCGGTGAACCAGTACACCTCCTCGGCAACCACGTGGTGGTGGTGAATCGTCGAGCCGCCGACCGGCACCCTCGCCTCGGCAAAGCTCTGGTTGCTCGCGGGAAGGCTCACCCGGCCCACAAGCTCCCTGATCGTGGAGCCGTCGTCGGTGATGAACGGGTTGGCCGATTCGAGCCGGGAATGGTGGGGCATCACCGGGAAAATAGCTCCCGGCCGGTCCGCCGGCGAGTGTTAGCCTCGGCGCCATGGCCACCACCCAGCGCAGCGGGGGCGCCCCTGGGGGCGCCCCGACGGCCCGCCGCCAGGCGATCGAGGCGGCGCTGCTTGAAGCGACCGAGGCGCTCCTGGAGGAGGGCTTCACCTTCTCTGACCTGGGCGTGGAGCGAATCGCCCGGCGAGCCGGGATCTCCCGCACCGCCTTTTACTTCTACTTCGCCGACAAGCGAGAGCTGCTGATCCGGCTGACCGAGGACGTCAACGCCCTGATCCTCGAGCAGGCCAACCTGTGGTGGGAGAGCGAGGGCGCGCCGGCCGAACGGGTCCGCCAGGCCCTCCTGAGCTCGCTGGCCATCCACCGCGAGCACGCGATGCTCCTGCGGGCCGTCGCCGAGGCCTCAACCTATGACGAAGAGGTGGCCGAGCACCGACGCCGGCTGGTCTCGCGGATCGCCGAGGTGACCGAGCGCCACGTGATCGAGGAGAACGCGGCCGGGCGGACCAGCTGCGCCGACCCCCGCGCCACCGCGCTGGCCCTCACCTGGATGACCGACAGCGCCTTCCTGCAGCTCGAGGCCGGGCCCGGCGGACCGGCAGAGCAGGAGCTGATCGACGCGCTGGCGGCGATCTGGGCCCGCTCGATCTACCTGAGCGACTGAGCCGGAAGGCCGGGCCCCGGTCAGGCGGTGGCGGGGGCGCTCAGGTGCTCGTAAAGCGGGAAGCGGGCTGCGATGGCCTGCGTGCGCTCGGCGAGCTCGGGGCGGGATGACTCGAAGTCCCCGGCGAGTGCCTCCGCGATGATCGCGCCGACCTCGCCGAACTCCTCGGCGCCCAGCCCGCGCGTGGCCAGCGCCGACGTTCCGATACGCAGCCCGCTCGTGACCATCGGCGGCCGCGGGTCGAAGGGGACGGCGTTGCGGTTGACCGTAATACCGATCTCGTCGAGCCGGTCCTCGGCCGCCTGGCCGTCGAGCTCGGACTCGCGAAGGTCGACGAGGGCGAGGTGAACGTCGGTTCCGCCGGTCAGGACGTCAACCCCGGCCTCGCGCGCCGCGTCGGTGGTGAGGGCGCCGGCAACGGCCCGCGCACCCTCGATCGTTCGCTCCTGACGATCGCGGAAGGCCTCGGTGGCGGCGATGCCCAGCGCTACCGCCTTGGCCGCAATGACGTGCATCAGCGGACCGCCCTGCTGGCCCGGGAAGACGCCGGAGTTGATCGCCTTGGCGTGTTCCTCGCGGCAGAGGATGATCCCCGACCGCGGGCCGCCGAGCGTCTTGTGGACGGTGCTGGTGACCACGTCGGCGTAAGGGACCGGGCTCGGGTGCAGGCCCGCGGCGACCAGGCCGGCGAAGTGCGCCATGTCCACGAGCAGGTAGGCACCAACCTCGTCGGCGATCTCGCGGAAGCGGGCAAAGTCCAGGTGCCGCGGGTAGGCCGACCAGCCGGCGATGATCATCTTCGGCCGGCGCTCCTTGGCCAGCTTCTCCAGCTCGTCCATGTCGACGAGGTAGTCGTCGGGCGAGACCTCATAGGCGGCGATGTCGTACAGGCGCCCGGAGAGGTTCAGCTTCATGCCGTGGCTGAGGTGGCCGCCATGGGCGAGGGAGAGGCCCATCAACGTGTCGCCCGGCTCGAGCAGGGCGTGGAAGACGGCCGCGTTGGCCTGGGCCCCCGAGTGCGGCTGGACGTTCGCGTGCTCGGCACCGAAGAGCGCCTTGGCCCGGTCGATGGCGAGCTGCTCGGCGATGTCGACGAATTCGCAGCCCCCGTAGTAGCGCCGGCCCGGGTATCCCTCGGCGTACTTGTTGGTAAGCACGCTCCCCTGGCACTCGAGGATCGCCTCGGGGACGAAGTTCTCGGAGGCGATCATCTCGAGCGTGCGCTGCTGGCGGTCCAGCTCAAGCCGCAGCACATCCGCGATCTGCGGATCGACCTCGCTGAGCGGCGCTCCCAGGAACTCGGATGTAGAGGGGTATTCAGCCATGGACCGATGATGTTATCTGCGCCGGACAGCGCTTCAGCTAAGTAATACGGGCGGCAACCTCTTCCTCGCTCATTGCCCCCACCCGCAGGACCGCCCAGGCGCCTTCAAACTCGTAGGCGCGCAGGTCGACGACGGTGGACGGCACCCCGGGAAGCTCCCCTGCGTCGATCACCAGGTCGACCTCCTCGCAGAGCCGCGCCGGGACATCGTCGATACGGGCCGCCTCCGGCTCGCCGCTGAGGTTGGCACTGGTCTGCAGGAGCGGCCAGCGCATCGCCTCCAGCGCGGCGATGGCCGGGCCGAGCTCCGGGACGCGGATACCAAGGGTGTCGATCTGCTGCCCGCAGGCGAGCGGGTAGCGAGCGGCGGGATTGGGCAGGAGCGCCAGTACCGGGCCGGGAAGGAGCGCGGAAAGCGCACCATGGGTCCGCGGGCCGATCTCCGGGAGCGACTCCAGCGCGCGTTCGAGCGAGAAGAACATCACCGCGCAGGGCTGGCCGGGGTCGCGCCCCTTCATCATGCACAGGCGCCGGTGGGCCTCACGGTGGCCCGGGTCGCAGGCGACCCCGTAGACGGTGTCCGACGGGAAGACGGCGACGCCGCCCACCGCCATGCAGCGCTCGAGCACCGTTACCTGCCCGGGCTCGACCACGGCGCTCATCGCGTCGCCACCACCACGCGGCCGATGCCGGCAAGGTCGTCAAGGATGGCGGCCTCGCCAAAGCCGGCGGCAACGGCCATCGCCGCCACCCCGTCGGCCTGGCCCTCCCCCACCTCGACGGCCAGCAGGGCCGCTTCGGTGGCGGCCGCGGCGGGCAGCAGGCGCCGGATCACCGCCAGCCCGTCCGGGCCGGCGAAGAGCGCCCCATCGGGCTCGTGGGAGAGCTCCCTCGGCAGCTGCACGCGGTCGCCCTCGGCCACGTAAGGCGGGTTGGCGAGGATCGCGTCCCATCCGGCGCCGAGGCCGTCGAGCAGGTCGGCCTGCTCCATGCGCACGTCGAGGCCCAGGCGGTCGCGGTTGGCGGCCGCCACCGCGAGGGCGTCCCCGCTTATTTCGCTGGCCGTCACCTCCAGGTCGGGGCGCTCCTGCTTGAGAGCCAGCGCCACCGCGCCGCTTCCCGTCCCGACATCGAGCACGCGCGAACCGGCTGGCAGCCCCAGGGCGGCCTCCACCAGAAGCTCGGTCTCCGGCCGAGGGACCAGCACCCGGCGGTCGACCTCCAGCTCGATCCACCGAAAGCCCCTGCGGCCCAGCAGGTAGGCGACCGGCTCGCCGTCCCGCGAGCGGCGCGTTACCAGGTCACGGAAGAGTCGTGCCTGCCCGGGCTCGAGCTCCCGCTCCGGGCCGGTGACCAGCGCCTCGCGGCTCACCCCGACGGCATCGGCGAGCAGCAGCTCGGCATCGAGCCGCGGGCTCGCGCTGCCCGAGGCGCCTATCGCCACCACCGCGCTGTCGAGCGCTTCGGCGACGCTCGCGCCGCGCATCAGGAGGCTCCGGCCTGTGCGGCCAGGAGCCGGCTCTTCTCGTCGGCCTGCAGGGCGGCGGTGAAGTCGTCCAGCCCGCCGTCGAGGACGCCGTCGAGGTCGTGGACGGTGAGCTTGATCCGGTGGTCGGTTACGCGCCGGTCCGGGTAGTTGTAGGTGCGGATCTTCTCCGAGCGCTCGCCGGTCCCGACCTGGGCGCGCCGGTCGGCCGCGATCTCGGCGTTCTGCTCGGCAATCGCCTGCTCGTAGAGGCGGGCGCGCAGGACGCGCATTGCCTTCTCGCGGTTCTGGAGCTGGCTCTTCTCATCCTGCATCGAGACGACCAGGCCGCTCGGCCTGTGGGTGATCCGGACCGCCGAGTCGGTGGTGTTGACCGACTGCCCCCCCGGCCCCGACGAGCGGAATACGTCGACCTGGAGGTCGTTCGGATCGACCTGGATATCGACCTCCTCGGCCTCGGGCAGGACCGCGACCGTCGCCGTGCTGGTGTGGATGCGCCCCTGGGACTCGGTCACCGGCACCCGCTGGACCCGGTGGGTACCGCCCTCGAACTTGAAGACCGAGTAGGCGCCGTCGCCCTTGATGGCGAAGGTGTACTTGCCCTCGGAGGCTTCGAGGCCCTCGGCCTGGAAGCCGCGGCGCTCGGCGTAGCGCATCAGCATCCGCTGGAGGTCGCCGGCCCAGATCCCGGCCTCCTCTCCCCCCGTCCCGCCCTGGATCTCGACGATCACGTTCTTGGCGTCGTTCGGGTCGCCCTCGACCATGGCCAGGCGCAGCTCCTCCTCCAGCTCGGAGATCCGTGACTCTGACTGGGAGAGCATCTCGCGCACCTCTTCGTCGTCGCCTCCCTCGGCGATCAGCTCACGGGCACCGGCGGCATCGTCGCTCGCCCGGCGCCATTGTGCGGCCAGTGCGGCCGCCTCCTCGAGGCGCCGGTACTCGCGCCCAACCTGGGCGTAGCGCTCCCGGTCGGCGATCACCTCGGGGTCGGTGATCTCCTGCGAGAGCTCCGAGAAGCGGGTCTCGATCCGTTCAACGAGGGCCTCGATCATCAGGCCGGGAGGGTACCGGGGAGCGTAGGCCCGGAAGGCGGGCTAGGCGGCGATCTCGACGCCGACGAGATTCTCGTCGAGGGGCCCGTCGGTCTCGAGGGCGAGAGCGGCCTCCATGGCGGCGATCGCCACCGCGAGCTGGCTGAGGTCGGGATTCCTGGTGGTCAGGAGCTGGAGCTTGAGCCCGGGCCACATCAGGGCCTGGACGACGCGGTTTGTCCGGTGGCGCCCGAAGAACTTGATGATCTCGAACGAGATTCCCGCGATAAGCGGCACGCCGACGATCCGGCTGACGACCAGCGCCCACCAGGGCAGCAGCCCGAGCGGCGAGAAGACGAAGATCGCGACGATCATGACGATCAGCAGGAAGCTCGTCCCGCAGCGCGGGTGGAGGCGGGAGAAGCGCTGGGCGTTCTCGGGGGTGAGCGGCAGCCCGGCTTCGTAACAGGAGATCGTCTTGTGTTCGGCACCGTGGTACTCGAATACCCGACGGAGATCGCGAAGCTTCGAGAGGAGGATCAGGTAGCCGAGGAAGATCGCGGTCCTGAGGATCCCCTCGACCAGCCAGAAGAGGAAGGCCGAGCCGAGCTGGTCCTTGATCAGGTTGGTGAGGGTCACCGGAATGATGAAGAAGAGGCCGATGGCCAGGGCGAGGGAGAAGACGATCGTCAGCCCCCATGCGAAGCCGGAGATCGGCTCCTCGTGCTCCGGGGTCTGGGCGTTGGCGGAGATGCCCAGGGCCTTGAAGCCGATGACCAGCGACTCGCCGAGGGCCACCACGCCGCGGATGATCGGCAGCCGCAGCACCCGGTGGCGGGATAGGACCGAGACCGTCTTGGTCGACTCGACGTCGATTGGCCCGCGCGGCGGGTCGTTCAGGTCGGATCGCTCGCCCTTTTCGTCGAGCTGGTCGAGCGCCGGCAGGCGGCAGGC
>JAUMBN010000184.1:0-9611 GCA_032119675.1 Solirubrobacteraceae bacterium
GGCGCAGCTCGGGCGGGATGACCGGGATCGCGTCCAGGATCATCATCTCCGGCTTGTTGTCGGACTCCAGGAAGGCCGAGAGCACCTTGAGGCGCTTGACGGCGCGGGCCTGCTTCTGCCCCTTGCCGTTCTTGACCTCGTCCTCCAGGTCTTCCTGCAGGTGCGCGAGCACGATGCCCGGCTGGTCGGCCGGGGCAAGGTCGGTGCCGGCCGGGCGGTCCGGGTCGACCTTGCGCTTGCGGCCGGTGCGCTTGAACTCATCCTTTTCGAGCAGAAGCTCCCGGATGTGCTCGGCGCCCATGCCGCCGCCGAAGTACTCGCCAAAGCCGTAGGGCGAGCCGAAGCGGTTCTTCAGCTCACGGAAGAAGGTCTCGTCGGCGATGATCTTGTGGGGTTCGAACTCATCCTTGTCCTCGGCCCGTTCGACGTAGGCGCTGAGGGGCCACTCCTCCCCCTCGGCCGGCGGATCCTCGGAGGGCTCCTCCTTGTTGGCGAAGAGCTTCCAGACCTCGCGCATGCGGTCGCGCATGTCGTCGTAGTAGGTCTCGGTGTCGTCGATGTCGGTGTTGATCGCCTTTCGCATTTCCGTGAGCTGCTTCTTGCGCTCGTCCTCGGAGAGCTTCTTGACGTTGATGTCCAGGCCTTCGGCCCAGGCGAAGTCCTCTTCGGTGAAGTCGGCCTGCGAGCCCTCCTCGAGGTACCTGGTGCGTGCCTCGATCTGCTTGCTCAGCATGCCGACGTACTCCTTCTCGTCGGCGTCGAGCTGGTCGAGCTCCTCCTGCATCTGCTTCTCCAGCTCGGGGAGGTCGCGCCAGCGGGCCTCCTGGTCGACCCAGGTGACGATCGAGGCGGCGAAGTAGAGGACCTTCTCAAGCTCCTTGGGGGCCATGTCGAGCAGGTAACCGATACGGCTGGGCACGCCCTTGAAGAACCAGATGTGGCTGACCGGCGCGGCCAGGTCGACGTGACCCATCCGCTCACGGCGCACCTTCGAGCGGGTGACCTCGACGCCGCAGCGCTCGCAGACGATGCCCTTGTAGCGGACGCGCTTGTACTTGCCGCAGTAGCACTCCCAGTCCTTGGTAGGACCGAAGATGCGCTCACAGAAGAGACCGTCCTTTTCGGGCTTGAGGGTTCGGTAGTTGATCGTCTCCGGCTTGGTTACCTCGCCCGAGCTCCAGCCGCGGATCTGCTTCGAGGAAGCGAGCCCGATTTCGATTGCGTCGAAGTTGTTGATGTCAATCATGCCTTTTCCTCTGCCTTGGCTTCCTCTTCGGCCTTCTCTTCGGAGGCCTCCGCTTCCTCACCCTCGCCCGCCGCGGCCTCGCCGGCGCGCACGCCGGTCAGGTCGATGCCGAGCTCCTCGGCGGCACGCAGCAGGTCGTCCTCCTCCTCGCCGATCTCGGCGCGGACGCCCTCGTCGGAGACGACGTTGACGTCGAGGGAGAGCGACTGCATCTCCTTGAGCAGCACCTTGAACGACTCGGGGATCGAGGGCTCGGGGATGTTCTCGCCCTTGACGATCGCCTCGTAGGCCTTGACGCGCCCGACGGTGTCGTCGGACTTGACCGTGAGCATCTCCTGGAGCGTGTAGGCGGCGCCGTAAGCCTCCAGCGCCCAGACCTCCATCTCGCCGAAGCGCTGGCCGCCGAACTGCGCCTTGCCGCCCAGCGGCTGCTGGGTTACCAGCGAGTACGGGCCGGTTGAGCGGGCGTGGATCTTGTCGTCCACGAGATGCAGAAGCTTGAGGATGTACATGTATCCGACGGTCACCTGCTGCTCGAACGGCTCGCCGGTGCGCCCGTTGAAGAGGGTGAACTTGCCCGAGGCCTGGCGGCCGGCCGGGCGCTTCTTGTCGATGTCCATCTGGATCTGGCCCTTGTGCTCGTCCTGCCACTTGACCAGCGCGGTGTCGACGTCCTCGACGGTCGCCCCGTCGAAGACCGGCGTCGAGACGTAGACGCGGCCACCGTTGTCCTGGGCCTCCCTGTAGGCCTCCGACCCGTCGTCGTACCAGCCCTGGGCAGCGGCCCAGCCGAGGTGGGTCTCGAGGATCTGGCCGACATTCATGCGGCTCGGGACGCCGAGCGGGTTGAGGATCACGTCGACCGGGGTGCCGTCCTCCAGGAACGGCATGTCCTCCTCGGCGACGATCCGCGAGATGACGCCCTTGTTGCCGTGACGGCCGGCGAGCTTGTCGCCCTCGGAGATCTTGCGCTTCTTGGCCACGAAGACGCGGACGAGGTCGTTGACCCCGGCCGGAAGATCGTCGCCGTCCTCGCGCGAGAAGGTGAGCACGTCGATGACCACTCCGCCCTCGCCGTGCGGGACCTTGAGCGAGGTGTCGCGGACCTCGCGCGCCTTCTCCTTGAAGATCGCGCGGATCAGCTTCTCCTCGGCGGTCAGCTCGGTCTCGCCCTTCGGCGTGACCTTGCCGACCAGCAGGTCGCCGGAGGCAACCTCGGCTCCGACGCGGACGATCCCGCGGTCGTCGAGGTTGCGCAGGGACTCCTCCGAGCGGTTCGGGATATCGCGAGTGATCTCCTCGTCGCCCAGCTTTGTGGTGCGGGCGTCGATCTCGTACTCCTCGATGTGGATCGAGGTGAGCTCGTCGTCCTTGACCAGGCGACTGCTCAGGATGATCGCGTCCTCGAAGTTGTAGCCCTCCCAGCTCATGAAGGCCACGAGCAGGTTCTTGCCGAGGGCCATCTCGCCGTGGTCGGTCGAGGCACCGTCGGTGAGCATCTGGCCGGCCTTGACCTTGTCGCCGGTGCTGACCGTCGGGCGCTGGTGGATCAGCGTCCCCTGGTTGGAGCGGTGGAACTTGTTGAGGAAGTAGTCCTTCTTGCCCTTCGAGCCCTTGATCTCGATCCGCTGGGAATCGACGTAGGTGACCTCGCCGTCGTTCTCGGCGATCAGGATGTCGCCGGTGTCCATGGCGGCGCGGTGCTCCATGCCGGTGCCGACCAGCGGCGCGTCGGCGGTCAGCAGCGGCACGGCCTGCCTCTGCATGTTGGAGCCCATCAGCGCGCGGTTGGCGTCGTCGTGCTCGAGGAACGGGATCATCGCCGTGGCGACAGACCAGATCTGCTGCGGCGAGACGTCTACCAGGTCGACGTCCTTGGGCGGGACGGTGACGTACTGGCCGGCGTGGGTGCGGCAGATGACGTCGGGGCCCTTGAGCTTGTCTGTCTTCTCGTCGACCGGGTGGTTGGCCTGAGCGATCAGGAGGTCTTCCTCCTGGGTGGCGTCCAGGTGGACGATCTCGTTGGTGACCTTGCCGTCCTTGACGACCCGATAGGGAGTCGTGATGAAGCCGAAGTCGGAGACCTCGGCGAAGCTCGAAAGCGAACCGATCAGGCCGATGTTCGGGCCCTCCGGCGTCTCGATCGGGCACATGCGGCCGTAGTGAGTCGGGTGAACATCGCGGACCTCAATCGGTGCGCGCTCGCGGGTAAGGCCCCCGGCGCCGAGGGCCGAGAGGCGACGACGGTGGGTCAGGCCCGCCAGCGAGTTGGTCTGGTCCATGAACTGGCTGAGCTGCGAGGAGCCGAAGAACTCCTTGAGCGCGGCGACGACCGGGCGGATATTGACGATCGTCTGCGGGGTGATCGTGTCCTCGTCCTCGGTGGTGAGGCGCTCGCGAACGACGCGCTCCATCCGGTAGAGGCCGACGCGGAAGGCGTCCTGGATCAGCTCGCCGACGGTGCGCAGGCGGCGGTTGCCGAAGTGCTCGTACTCGTCGAGGTGCTCGGCGATCGGCTCGCGCGCGAGGCTCTGGGCCTCGGCGGCGTAGTCCTTGATCTCGACCTCGGAGTCCTCGGGGATGCCGAGGATCTTCGGCAGCGAGACCAGCTCGCCGATCAGGGCGATGATGTCCTCGTTGGTGAGGGTCCTCGTGTTCAGGTCGACGTCGAGGCCGAGGCGCGCGTTGAGCTTGTAGCGGCCTACCCGCGTGAGGTCGTAGCGCTTGGGGTCGAAGAACATCTGGTTGAGCAGGGCCTCGGCGGCGTCGACGCTGGGCGGCTCGCCCGGGCGCTGCTTCTTGAAGAGCTCGATCAGCCCGGCCTCGCGGTTCATCTGGAAGCGCTGGACCTCCTCGGTGAGGAGATTGGTCAGCTCGGTGACGTCGGGCTGCTGGTCTTCCTTCCACTTGCGCTTCTCGTCGGAGACCCACTCGAGCATCTCCTCAACGGCGGGAAGCTCGAACTCCGCGTCGTTCCTGGGAGCCTTGGCCTTGAGCTTCTTGGCCAGGGCCTGGATCTGCTTGAAGGCCTCTTCGCTGCGGGGCTCGGCGTGCGGCGGGTCGGCGTCGATCGTGTTGCGGATGTAACGCGAGTCGTCGAAGAGCTCGAGGATCTCGTCGTCGGTGTAACCCATCGCACGGAGCAGGACGGTCACCGGAAGCTTGCGCTTGCGGTCGATCCGGACGAAAACCTTTCCCTTCTTGTCGATCTCGAACTCCAGCCAGGAGCCCCTGGAGGGCATGAGGTTGGCGGTGAAGACCTGCTTGTCGCGGTCCTTGGGCTCCATCACGTAGGCGCCCGGCGAGCGGACGAGCTGCGTGACGACGACACGCTCGGTGCCGTTGATGATGAAGGTGCCGCGGTCGGTCATCCACGGAAAGTCGCCCATGAAGACCTGCTGCTCGCGGATCTCGCCGGTCTCGTGGTTGATGAAGGCGACAGTTACCGACAGCGGGCGCGCGTAGGTGAGGTCCTTCTCGCGGCACTCCTCGATCGAGGCGACCGGGGCCTCGAAGGCAATCTCGCCGAACTGGATGGCGAGGTTTCCGGTGTAGTCCTCGATCGGCGAGATGTCGTCGATCGTCTCGCGAAGGCCGCCGGAGACGGGGTCCACGAGCTGCTCGAACGAGCGCTTCTGGATATCGATGAGGTTGGGTACGTCAACTACGGGTGAAAGGCGCGCAAAACTGCGGCGCGTGCGAGAAACGTCTGCGCGGGACAAGCGGCGGCTCCTGCGGTGCTCGAGGGACGGGACGACGAGGCGCGCCCAGACTGCGGCGCGACCATCGAAGATAGCACAGCGGTTCCCGTACCCGCCTGCGGGGCGCGTCGGCACTCACGGACCCCACCCGGACCTGCCCCGTATGTGGCGGGGCGGCCACCGAAGGATGGCTGCGACTATCGACCGACTTCGGTCAGGGTACCGGACCGCCGGGCGGCTGTCACGCGGAAGGGGCCGTCGGCGCCCCGGGCCTCAGTCTCCCCCGTCCTCCTTCTTCGCCGGCCCCGACTCGTCCTGGTCGACCTCGAGATTCTTGACCTCCCCCTGGAGCGCCTTGAGCTTCTGCTGCTGTACCTGGCGCTGGCGATCGGTGCCCCGGCCGAAATTGCTGACGACGACGGCCACCACGCTGACCAGGTAGAGCTGGCCGACCAGGGCCTGGGCCGATGCGAAGGCGCGGCCGAGCCCGGTGGCCGGAACGAAGTCGCCGTAGCCGACCGTGCTCTGGGTGATCACCGAGAAGTACATGAAGTCGGGTAAGAAGCCGAACTTCATGGGCTCCATCCCCGAGAAGAACGGGTCGGACTGGAGGTCGCTGATGATTGCGTAGGCAACCGCGAAGGCGATGGCGATCAGCAGGTAAATCGACACCGCCGCAAAGACGACGCCGAGGGTGACGCCGTCCTCCTTCATCGCGCGCAGTGCGCCACCCCCGATCACGAAGGGCAGGACGACCACGACCGAGAGGATGACCAGGCGGGTGGCCAGACCAACCTCGTCCTTCACGCCCGGCAGCAGCCAGGTGAACGCGGCGGCAGCCGCGGCGAAGACGGCCAGGAAGGCAACGATCCTTGGCGTCCAGGCGGTCGTACCCGAGACCCACACGGCAGCGAACAGCGTGAGCGCGGTGAGCGCGACCATCAGCACGCCGCGGCCCGAATCGTCGGGCGGCAGGGCGATGGCCACCATGATGATCGCCAGGACGAGGATGAAGACGCTCAGGTACCGGTGGCTGCCCCGAAGCGCCTGGATCTCCTCGACCACCTTCACGCGCCCATTCGACCACCGGCCCCGGACGGTCCGAGAACGATGAAGGGCGCCCGGCGGGGCGCCCTTCGGACCTGCGTGAGACAGGCTGCACCTACTTGATCTCGACGGTGCCCCCGGCCTCCTCGAGCTCGGCCTTGAGCTTGTCGGCCTCCTCGCGCTCGATGCCTTCCTTGACGGGCTTGGGAGCCTCGTCGACGACGGCCTTGGCCTCCTTCAGGCCCAGGCCGGTCGCCGCGCGGACGACCTTGATGACCTGGATCTTCTTGTCGCCGCCGGCGGTGAGAATGACGTCAACGGTGCCGCCCTCCTCTTCCGCGCCGCCCTCGCCGCCTCCGCCGCCGCCGGCGGCCGGGGCTGCAGCGGCGACCGCGGTCGCCGAGACGCCGAACTCCTCTTCGAGCGCCTTGACACGCTCGGAGAGCTCAAGCACCGAAATGCCCTTGAGCTCCTCAATCCATTCCTCTGTGGTGACTGCCATGTGATTTCCCTCCTGGGATCGCTTCGGCGTGCTCGGCTAGGCCGAAGCGTCCGCCTCGTTCTCTTCGTTTGACGTTTCCTCGCCGTCGCCGCCTTCGGCGCCGGCCTCATCCGCTTCGGCCTCGGGGGCCTCTTCGGCGCTTTCCTCTCCACCGGCTTTCTCCTCGCCGGCTTCGTCCTCCGCGGGAGCTTCCGCGGCCGCGGCCTCGCCGCCGGAGTCCTCCGCAGGTTCCTCCGCGCCACTCTCGACAGGAGCCTCCGCAGCCGAATCTTCCTCCGCGGGAGCCTCTTCCTGCGCGGGAGCCTCCGCGGCCCCCGGCTCGGGCTGGGGCTCGGAAGCCTTCTGCTCCTGGAGCTGCCCGAGGGCAATCGCCAGGCCGCCGACCATGCTGCCCAGGCCGCGGACGAGGCCGCCAACCGGGGCGGCCACGAGGCCGACGAGCTGGCCGTAGAGAACATCGCGCGACGGGAGCTTGGCGATCGCCTTGATCTGGTCGATCTCCAGCGCCTCGCCGTCCATCATGCCGCCCTTGAACTCGAGCAGCTCGGTCTCCTTGTTGAAGGTGGAGATCGCCTTGGCGGCAGCGGCCGCGTCCCCGCGGACGAAGGTGAGGGCGGTCGGGCCGGTGAGCAGGCCCTTCAGGTACTCGGCTCCCGCGTTGTCGGCCGCGCGCTCGGTGAGCGTGTTCTTGACGACGCGCAGGGTCGCGTCGGCGTCACGGAGCTTGGAGCGCACGTCGGCGACCTGGGCGACGGTGATGCCGCGGTAGTCGACGGCGAATACCGCCTGCGACTCCTTGATCTCGTCGGCGATCTCGGCGACCGCCTGCTCTTTCTGTTCCCGGTTCATGTGCCTCCTGATCCGGACTTGGGGCGCGAGGCCTGCCGGAGGTCTTCGGTGGCGCGAATCTCTGAGGTCAGGCCGCTGCCGGCGTGGCCTCCGAAGAGTCGCGGGTTTTCGTGGGGTCGACCTTGATGCCCGGCCCCATCGTGGACGTGAGGGTAACCGACTTCAGGTAGCGGCCCTTCGCCGCCGACGGCCTGGCCCGGTTTAGCTCATCGATCACCGCGTTGAAGTTGGCCAGGAGCGCCGCCTCGTCGAAGCTGAGCTTGCCGATCACCATGTGGACGATGGCGCCGCGGTCGGTGCGGTACTCGACCTTGCCGGCCTTGGCCTCGCCGACCGCCCTGGAGATGTCCATGGTGACGGTGCCGACCTTCGGGTTGGGCATCTTCCCCGACGGCCCGAGGACGCGGCCGAGCTTGCCGACCACCGGCATCAGGTCGGGCGTCGAGATCGCCACGTCGAAGTCGCTGAAGCCTTCCTCGACCTTCTTGGCCAGGTCCTCTCCACCGACAAAGTCGGCTCCGGCCTCTTCGGCCTCGCGGGCCTTGTCACCCTGGGCGAAGACGGCGACGGTCACGTCCTTGCCCAGGCCGTTGGGCAGCGCAATGGTCCCGCGCAGCTGCTCCTCGGCATGCCGGACGTTCAGGCTGGTGCGAACGTGCAGCTCGACCGACTCGTCGAACTTCGCGCGGCCGAGCGACTTGAGCAGGGCGACGGCGTCGGCCGGGTCGTACTCGCGGTCGCGGTCGACCTGGGCGAGCGCCTCCTCGTATCCGCGGCTGTGGCCCATGGTCAGACGACCTCCACGCCCATTGAGCGGGCGGTGCCGGCGATGATCTTCGAGGCGGCGTCGATGTCGTTGGCGTTGAGGTCCTTCATCTTGGCCTCGGCAATCTCGCGCAGCTGGGCCTCGGTGATCTTGCCGACCTTCTCGCGGTTGGGCTCGCCGGAGCCCTTGTTCAGGTTGATGGCCTTCTTGATCAGGACGGCCGCCGGCGGCGACTTGGTGATGAAGTCGAAGGAGCGGTCCTCGTAGACGGTGATTACGACCGGCGTGACGACGCCGCCCAACTCCTGCGTCTCGGCGTTGAACGCCTTGCAGAACTCCATGATGTTGATCCCGTGCTGGCCCAGCGCGGGGCCTACCGGCGGTGCCGGGCTGGCCTGGCCCGCGGGGGCCTGCAGCTTGATCTCGGTAAGGACCTTTTTCGCCATCTCAGATCTTCTTCACCTGGTCGAAGCCAACTTCGACCGGGGTCTCGCGGCCGAAGATTGACACAAGCACCTTGAGCTTGGCGGCGTCCTGGTTGATCTCGGAGATCTCGCCGGAGAAGTCCGAGAGCGGCCCGGAGACGACCTTGACCGACTCGCCGATCGTGAACTGGGCCTTGGAGGCAACCTTCTGGGCCACCTCGCGGTGGAGCAGGCGGTCGACCTCGTCCTGGGTGAGGGGGACCGGGTCGGTCGAGGCGCCGACGAAGCCGGTGAGGTTGGGGGTCTCCTTGACCACGGACCAGACCTTGGGGCTGAAGTCCATATTGATCAGGACGTAGCCGGGCATCGTCCGCTCCTCCTTGACCACCTTCTCGCCGTCCTTCATCTCGACCTTGTTCTCGGTCGGGATGACGATCTGGCGCACCCGTCCCTGCTGGCCGTGGGCCGAAAGGCGGCGTTCGAGATCCTGCTTTACGCGCTTTTCGAGATTGGAGCGGGTGTTTACGACGTACCAGCGATACATGGGCTCAGTTTCCGGTTCAGATGATCAGGTTGACTAGTTCCTGGGCGGCCAGGTCGGCGATCCCCAGGTAGATGCCGGCGATGACGACGAAGCCGAGGACCACCGCTGTGGCCTGCCCAACCTGCCGGCGGTCGGGCCACTGTACGCGCTGCAGCTCCGACCACGACGCACGCAGGAATGCAGCCAGGCGCCCGAACATGCCCTTCCTGGCGGCAGGGGCGGCCGCCGAGCCGGCCGCGGCGGCCTTGCGCTCGGCGATCTCGTGGTCGAGTGCCTCCTCCTCTTCGACGGCCTTGTCGCGGTCGCCGGACTCCATCGTCTGCTCGATCTCGTCGACCCGGTCCTCGAGCTCGGCGAAGTCTTCCTGAGAGAGCTCCTCGGGGTGTTCGAGCCCCTCGCGCTCATTGGTGACCGAAACATCCTCCTCGGGCGCGGCGCCTTCGTCGGCGGTCTTGCCATCGGCGCCGGAGACAAGTGCGGCGTCAAACTCCTCGACCTCACCGGAGGCGTGCTCGAGCGCGCCGGGGACGT